>JBAWAM010000298.1:0-8183 GCA_049589315.1 Myxococcaceae bacterium | reverse complement strand
GCTGACCGCCTGGCTGTCGATCGGCCGGCCCGCGCCCGATTTCGCGGCCGTCCACTCCGCCGCCGCGGACACGCCCGCATGGCTTCCGTCAGCGGAGCTGCTTGCGGCCACCGCCGACGACCACCGCATCAAGCTGGCCTGGACCGCGCTCGACGAGTCCCGCCACCGCCGCTGGCCCGGCTACGCCCGCGTTCTGGAGACCATCCGATGAGCCCGCCGCCGGCCTGTATCAGGGCGTGGACAGTGGGCGGGTTCGAGCGGGAGGAGTGCGCGTGGGGGGAGTCTCGAGGCGGCGGGGTGGAAGCGGGCCGCGAAACCCAGCGAGCGAACGCCTTCATCGCACGCGCGCCGAGACGTGACGTGAGGCGTCAGCCCATCCGGCGGAGGCTTTCGAGGAGTTGCGAGGTCTCCTCTCCGCTCAGCCCGATCTCTGCCGCCGCCGTTTCGGCCGCCTTGCCGGAACCGACGAGGACGCGCAGCGCAGCCAATTGAATGGCCCGGCGCTCGTTCACGACGCCCGCGGACTCGACGAGTCCATTCCAGGCCTCGTGCCGATCCGAGGTCTCTTCCAACAGCTGCTTGAGTTTGGTCGGTGTGAGCGACGGATCCAGCGTCAGGCATTTCGCGGCGACCGAGGCGACCGCTGGAGCGGCGAAGGAGGTGCCGGTCTTCGGCACGAACGCGCCATCCATCCCGAGCGTGACGACGTCGACCGCTTGCGCGGCATGTGTCGCGAAGGGGGCTCCCCAGGTGCTTCCATCCCAGGGACGACCGCCCTGGGTGCCGCCGGCCACGACTGCGAGGTTCGTCAGCAGATTTGACGCCAGGTATTGCTCCGGCAAATTCCATTCTGAACCGAGCTGATCCGGGCTGTTGCCGGCCGCGACGACGAACAGGACATCCGGAAACTTGGAGACCGCAGCCTTGACCGCGGCGACGCCTTCGGGGTCGGTCACAGCGAAGCTCATGTTGATGACGCGAGCGCCATTGCTGGCGGCATACTCGATTGCCGGTACGACGGTGGACGCATCGCCGGGAACGACGACGAGCGGCATGATCGGCGTGCGCGCCGTACCTCGTCCAGCGATGGCGGCCACCGGCGTTCCATGATGGCCCGGCCAGATCTCGTCGGTTCCAGTGACGGTGTTCCAACCGTTGAAGTCGTCGACGAAACCGTTTGCGTCGTCGTCGACTCCGTTGCCGGAGACCTCGCCAGCGTTTTTCCAGACCTTGTCTTTCAAACCAGGGAGCTCGACGGCAAAGCCATTGTCGAGCACCGCGATCGGGGTGCTGCGAGAGGTGGCCCCGACCAGGGCGACGAGGCGCTCGAACTCGGCGTTCGCCGAGCTGACGTGGCCGGCTCGCACGCCATCCACACTCGGCGGGAAGCTCAGCATCGAGCGTGCGGCGCGGACTTCCTCCGCAAGGGCCGCTGCCACTTCAGGATTGTCCCAGTCGATGGGCGCCGAATTCCTGGCGTTTTCCCTGGCGATGATGCGCGCGCGGAATCGGTCTTCCTGTGACGCTTCGGGGGGCCGCGGATCCGTGCCCGGACGAGTCAGGGTCTCGACGGGCACCGGATACCCACGCGAACGGAGGTGGTCGACGATCCCCGTGAATGCACTCTCGTCGAAGGAGAACTTGTCGCGCCCCCAGAGGTCGAGCAACCGCTCCGCTTCGGGGCTGGCCCCGACCGGCAGCTTCTCCAACTGCGGCCGAAGCGACTCCCACTCCGCGTTCGTAATCCGTCGATCCGACGCCGCAGCCGCAATTGAGGACAGAAGCTTCATACTCTGGTTATCGCCGGAGCTGGACGGAGTCCTGTCCACCGGGTTTACAAACGACCTGGACGAAGATCTCTCGGTGGCGGGTCTGCTCAAGGGCCATCGTCCTCGCTGAACGCATCGAACCCGGAGCCCGGCAGCGTGGGGGCGGATTCCCGGCGGCAGGGCTGGTAAGGTCGCCGCCCACATGGATCGGCTTCGATTCGTTCTGAATGATCGGCCAGTGGAGTTGGAGGGCATCTCGCCCACCACCACGCTCCTCCGCTGGCTGCGGGACCACGCCCACCTCACCGGGACCAAGGAGGGCTGCGCGGAGGGTGATTGTGGCGCTTGCACGGTGGCGGTCGTCGAGGAGACGCCCTCGGGCGAGCACACCTGGCGCGCGATCAACGCGTGCCTCGTGCTGCTCCCGATGGTGCAGGGCAAGCGGCTCTACACCGTCGAGGGATTGCGCACGAATGGCGCCTACCACCCGGCCCAGGCGGCGATGGCGAACAACCTCGGCTCGCAGTGCGGCTACTGCACGCCGGGGATTGTGATGTCGATGTTCGAGGCCACCTATCGGCGCGACCTCGACGAGCCGTGGAAGCTCGACGCGCAGATGTGCGGGAATCTCTGCCGCTGCACCGGCTATCGGCCGATCCGCGACGCGGCGATGGAGATCGCCGGGACGTGCCCGGATGACCGCTTCAGCGCGGTGCTGACCGAGCCGATTCCGAACGATGCGAAGCACCTCCGCTACAAGGCGGGGATGCAGCGGTACTTCTCTCCGACCTCGTTCAACGAGCTGTGGGAAGTGCTCGATGCCGAGCCGACGGCGCGCTTCATCAGCGGCGGTACGGATCTCTCGCTGGAGATCACCAAGCGCTTCGCAGAGCCCGAGGTGCTGGTCTCGCTCGAGGGCCTTCGCGAGCTCACAGCGATCTCCTCCGGCGAGGGTGGTTATCGGATCGGCGCAGGCACGTCCCTCTCCGACGTCGAGAGCTGGTCGCGCGGGAGGCTCACGCCCCTGGAGCGGATGCTTCGCTACTTCGGCGCGCGGGCGATCAAGAACCGGGGCACGGTGGGGGGCAATCTCTGCAACGCGTCTCCGATCGGAGATCTCCCGCCGGTGCTGATCGCGCTCGGCGCCCGGGCCGTGCTGCGGTCGCGCGAGGGTGAGCGGCAGATTCCCCTCGAGGACTTCTTCATCTCGTATCGGAAGACCGCGCTGCGCCCGAAGGAGCTCCTCGCTGCGGTCGAGGTCCCGTTGCTCCAAGCCAGCGCGAGGGCAAGCGCATACAAGGTCTCGAAGCGCCGCGAGCTGGACATCAGCGCGGTGTCGGCGGGGTTCGTGGTGACGCTCGACGCTGAGGGCAAGGTCTCCGGCGCGCGTCTGGCGTACGGCGGAATGGCAGCGACGCCCGCCCGAGCGAAGAGCACCGAGGCCGCCTTGATCGGCAAGACGTGGTCGGAAGCGCTGGTGCGCGAGGCGGCGAAGCGGCTCGAGCAGGACTTCAAGCCGATGAGCGACCACCGCGGCTCGGCCCCGTACCGAGCGCTGGTGGCGCGCAATCTCCTCGTCGGCTTCTACGAGGAGACCGCGACCGACCCTGTGCCGCGGCTGCCGTGGCCCCACACCGCGACCGTGGAGGTGGCCTGACATGCGGAAGCTTCAACCGACCCAGACCCCAGGCTCGCCGTTGCATCAGCCGGCGCTCCACGAGAGCGGCCTCCGGCACACCTCGGGCGAGGCCGTGTACGTCGACGATCTCCCGATGCCGGGGGGCGGCCTGCATGCGTGGATCGTGACCTCGCCGCACGCGCACGCGCGAATCGTGCGGTGTGATTCAGCGAAGGCGCGACAGGCGCCGGGCGTCCACGCGGTGCTCACCGCCGAGGACATCCCGGGTCAGAACAACGTCGGCCCGGTGGTCCACGACGAGGAGCTACTCGCGTCGAAAGACGTCCACTTCTTCGGCCAGAGCGTGGCGGTCGTCTTCGCCGAGTCGCTGACGCAGGCGCGCAAGGCGGCGGCGCTGGTCGAGGTCGTCTACGAGCCGCTCCCGGCGATCCTCACGGTCGATGACGCGGTGAAGGCGGGGAGCTTCCTCACCCAGCCGCACGTCATCGCGAGGGGCGACGTGCAGGCGGCGCTCGCCTCGGCGCCCGTGCGGATCTCCGGCGAGGTGCGCAGCGGCGCGCAGGATCACTTCTACCTGGAGACGCACGTCTCGCTGGCGCTCCCGCGCGAAGCTGGTGGGCTGCACATCTACTCGTCGACGCAGCACCCGTCCGAGGTGCAGGCGATCGTGTCCGAGGTCCTCGGGATCGGTCGGCACCAGATCGTCATCGAGGTCCCGCGCATGGGTGGCGGCTTCGGAGGCAAGGAGACGCAGGCGGCGGGCTTCGCGGCGCTCGCGGCGCTCGGCGCGGTTCGGACGGGCCGGCCGGTGAAGGTCTGGCTGAACCGGGACCAGGACATGATGACGACGGGGAAGCGTCACCCGTTCGTCTCGCGCTACGAGGCCGGTTTCGACGCGGACGGGAAGCTGCTCGGGCTCGAGGTCCGGATGTTCTCGGACGGCGGGTTCGCCAGCGACCTGTCCGGGGCGATCCTCGATCGCGCGCTGTTCCACCTCGACAACGGCTACTTCATCCCGGCGCTGAGGTTCGAAGGAAGGGTGGCGCGGACGAACCTGCCCTCGAACACCGCGTTCCGCGGCTTTGGTGGACCGCAGGGCGTGGTGGTGATCGAGCACGTGTTGAGCTGCGCGGCAGAGCGGCTCGGGATCGATCCGGCGGAGCTCCGGCGGCGAAACTTCTACGGCGCAGCGCCGAGCGATCGCACGCCGTACGATCAGGAGGTCAGGTTCGAGGACAACCGGCTCGCGAGGATCTTCGACGAGCTGATGGCCTCGAGTGCGTACGCAGCGCGTTGCGGGGAGGTCGCCCGGTTCAATGCGGGCTCTCGACACGTGAAGCGCGGGCTGTCCTTCCAGCCGGTGAAGTTCGGGATCTCGTTCACCACCAGCTTCCTCAACCAGGCCGGCGCGCTGGTGAACGTGTTCCAGGACGGGACGGTGCAGCTCAACCACGGCGGGACCGAGATGGGCCAGGGCCTGCACACGAAGATGCTCGCCATCGCCGCGCACGAGCTGGGCGTACCGGTGTCGTCGGTGCGGGTCCTGAACACGGCCACCGACAAGGTGCCGAATACCTCCGCCACCGCAGCGTCGAGCGGCGCAGACCTGAACGGGGAGGCGGTGCGCGTCGCGTGTGAGACGTTGCGCGAGCGGCTGCGCCCTGTCGCCGCGAAGCTGCTCGGCGCGGACCCGGCGGAGGTCGCGTTCGAGGACGGTGCAGCGTTCTCGCGGGCTCGCCCGGAGCAGCACGTCCCATTTTCGAAGGTGACGTCGCAGGCGTACCTCGCGCAGATCTCGTTGTCGGCGACCGGCTACTACCGCACGCCGGGGATCCACTACGACCGCGCAGCAGGGAAGGGCAACCCGTTCCACTACTACGCCTACGGCGCGGCGGTGGTCGAGGTCGAGCTCAGCGGACTCACCGGCGAGCATCGGCTCCGGCGCGTGGACATCCTCCACGACTGCGGCGACTCGCTCGTCCCCAGCATCGACATCGGCCAGGTCGAGGGCGCGTTCGTCCAGGGCTACGGCTGGCTCACCTGCGAGGAGGTCCTCTTCGACGACAAGGGCTACCTGCGCACGCACTCGCCGGACACCTACAAGATTCCGGCGATGGGCGATGTGCCGCGCGCGTTCAACGTGCAGTTGCTGAAGAACGCGCCGCAGGACGGAGTGGTCCACGGGAGCAAGGCCGTGGGTGAACCACCGTTCATGCTGGCGATCGGCGCGGTGACCGCACTTCGCCAGGCCATCGCCGCGTTCGGACCGCCGAAGCACGAGGTGGAGCTGAGGCTGCCGTGCACGCCCGAGGCCCTGCTCTTCGCGGTCGAGCACGCACGGAGCGCTCAGGGCAGCTGAGAGACACGGGACGGGGCCGGCTGGCCGCGGCTACTTTTTTCCATGGGTGGGAATTCTGGACTCCCACCAGGAGAAATAGGCTGTCCCCTGTTCGGGGCCTGCGTTCTGGATTCAACGCCTCCCGACCGCGTCGGTTCTTGCACCGGCGCGGGCGCGGATCAGGAGGCGCGATGGGACGGAGTAAGACGGGCGGTCTGACTGGGCTGCTCGCCGTCGCGCTGTGCACGACGGCGGCGTGGGCGAAGGCCGAGGCCGGCGCCGCGCCGGTCCGTTTCGGGATTTCGCTCGGGGGACAATTCCCGATCTCCGCAACAGCGGAGGTGCAGCTGGAGCTGCCGGGCCGGTTCCATGTGACGGCCGGTGGCGGGGTGATGCCGGGCGCATACCGGCGGCTGGTGAACCAGGCCGCGATCGAGCTCGGGGCGTGGCCGGCGGATCTGGGAACCTTCGCCGTCGATCACGTCCAGCAGACGTCGGTCCTCACCGGTGCGCTCGGGTGGCGCCCGTTCGCGGGCAAGGGGGGCTTCTTCATCGAGCTCAACGCGGCGAGGGTCGAGCTCTCGGTGAGTGCGTACACCGCCGAGGTCATGTCCACCTTCGCGCCGGGCGCCTCCCTGGAACTCTCCGATGGCGCCCGCCACGTCGAGCGGTTGAACCTGGACCTCACGATGGATCTCGTGGGCGGGCAGATCGGGTGGATGTGGGATGTGGACCCTGTCTTCGTGCGCGCCGGGATTGGCGGATTGGCGGCGGTCCGCGCGACGGCGCGCCCCAGCGTCGATTGGAGTGATGGCTCCAACAGCAGCCTCGGGCTGCTGGAGGAGATCGCCTTCGACTGGACGAGTCTCTTCCTCCGGAACGTGAAGGTGCCCACCGCCACGCTGAAGCTCGGGCTCCGCTTCTTCTGAAGGCCTGTAACCTTTTGCGCCGCTCGTTCGTGGTGCCGGTGGAGGGTTCACATGGCACACGCGGAACGGACGGACGTGGGGGTGATCGGTGGCGGGCTGGGAGGGCTCCTCGCTGCGACGGCGCTGGCGAAAGCGGGGAGGCGGGTGGTGCTGCTCGAGCGCTCGTCTCGGCTGGGCGGACGGGCGATCTCCCAACGACTCGACTCCGGGCACGTGTTCAACCTGGGGCCGCACGCGCTGTACCTCGGTGGCCCCGCGGTGGCGTGGCTGGAGCAGCTCGGGGTGAAGCCGGCGGGCGGTGTGGCTCGGGGCAGTGGCAGTACGATGCTCGAGGGCGGCCAGCTGCACACGATGCCCACGGGGCCCGTGTCGCTGCTCACCTCGGGGCTGCTCCGCGGCGCGGGCCGGTTGGAGTTCGCGAGGCTTCTCACGCGAGCGCCTCGAATGACTGCGAGTCCATCGCAGACGGTCGAGGAGTGGCTCGAAGCCGAGGTTCGTCACCCCGAGGTCCGGGGCGTGGTCCGCGCGCTCCTCCGGCTCGCGACATACTCGTGCGAGTCCGACGCGTTGAGCGCCTCGGTGGCGGTGGGCCAGCTCCGGCTCGCGCTGAAGGGAAATCTCTACGCCGACGGAGGATGGCAGGTCACCGTCGACGCGCTCGCCCGGATGGCCGAAGCGTCGGGCGTGGCGTTGCGAACGGGGGCGGCCGTCCGCGCGGTCGAGGCGGATGGTTCGGGCGTGGTCGTGAGAACCTCGGACGGCGCAATCCTCGAGGCCACGGCGGCGTTGCTGGTGGTCCCCCCGAAGGAGGCTGTCGCGCTCCTCTCCGGGGCCGCGCGCGACGAGCTCGCGGCCTCCGTGCAGCGGCTCAGGCCCGTGCGTGCCGCGTGTCTCGACCTGGCCCTGTCTGGCCTGCCCCGGCCGAACCACCTGTTCACGCTCGGCGTCGACCAGCCGCTGTATGGTTCGGTGCATTCCGCGTACGGCCGGCTCGCGCCGAAGGGTGGAGCGATGGTGCAGCTTGCGAAATACCTCCGCGGTGGAGAGGACGGTGCGCCTGCGCTGACCGAGCTGGAGGCCTTGATGGACCTGTGGCAACCGGGATGGAGAGAACGTGTCGTCGAGCGGCGCTTCCTTCCTTCGATGACGGTGAGTTGGGCGCTGCCGACCGCTGACGGCAACGGCCTGGAAGGGCGTCCTTCCGGTCGACTCGCATCGGCGCCGGGCCTCCTGCTGGCGGGTGATTGGGTGGGGCCGCGCGGATGGTTGCTCGACGCGGTGGCAGCGAGCGCCGCGGCTGCGGTCGACGCGATCCTCGCGCAGCGACGCCCGGGAGAGGCGGCCGCGTGACCACGCTCGAGCAGGCGATGGCGGACCACCGGTCGTTTCTGTGGGGCCTGTGCTACCGGATGACCGGGGTTGCCGCGGACGCCGACGATCTGGTGCAGGAGACCTTCGCCCGAGCGCTGGAGCACCCGCCTTCGCGACCCGACGCGCCGCTTCGGCCG
>JBAWAM010000297.1:0-4428 GCA_049589315.1 Myxococcaceae bacterium | reverse complement strand
TTCCCGTAGTAGAGCCGCGACAAAGACAGGGCGACCTCGAAGGGCTTGTCGCGTCCCCTCACTCCCTCCGTCCGGTCGAGCTGCTCGATGAGCTCCTCGGAGGACGTGAATCCTCCCGGCGCGGGCGGGACGGAAGGGGCCGAGGCCGCCGAGGGCGCGTCCTGGCCGGCGATGGGGGGATGATTTGCCGGCAATCCGTCCTGCGCGAAGGCGGAAGCTGCGGACAGAAGGACGACCCCTGCGGCGGTGAGAGATTTCTTCAAGCGGGACTCCAGACCAGCATCGGGGTTACTCGGTGTCAGCCACCAGCAACGGCTGCAGCGACTTGATCTTCACGACGTCCTGCGGCTCGAGCTTCCCGAGCAGGTTCTTTATCAGCACTCCGGTGATCGGATGACGGAGATCAGGCGCGAGCTCGCAAAGCGGCTCCAGCGCGAAACGGCGTTTGTGCAGCTCGAGGTGGGGGATCTGAAGGGTAGGCTCGGCGATCACTTGATCGTCCCAGAGCAGGATGTCGAGGTCGATCTCTCTGGGCCCCCAGCGCTTGCGCCGCTGACGCCCGAGGTCCCGCTCGATCTGCTTGAGCAGGGAGAGCAGCCGGAGCGGCTCGCAGCAGCAGCTCAACTCGACGACGGCGTTGAGGAACCGCGGCTGTGTCGGACCGACGGGAGCGCTCTCGTACAGCGAGGAGCAGCGGGAGACGGCGAACATGTCGACGCGCCTCAACGCATCCACAGCGGCGAACAAGTTCGCCTCACGATCACCGAGATTCGAGCCTAGGCCGATGTAGACGCTGTTATTCATTGGGCGCTCACGCAACCCTCTGAACCGGATTCCGCAACACGCCGATTCCCTCGATCTCGATCTCGACCCAATCTCCCTCGGCGATCCGGCCGACCCCGGATGGGGTCCCGGTGCTCACCAGGTCACCTGGCAGGAGGGTCATCACGCTCGAGATGAAGCTGACCAGCCGGGCAGGCGGAAACACCATGTCCGACGTCCGGCCGTCCTGCCGCACCTGGCCGTTCACCCGACAGACGACCCGGAGGTCGGCCGGGGAGATCTCCGTCTCGACCCAGGGCCCCGCGCAGGCGAAGGTGTCGTAGCCCTTGGCGCGCGTGTGCTGAACCTCGCGGCGCTGGATGTCACGGGCGGTGACGTCGTTGAAGCAGGTGTAGCCGAAGATCGCGCGCGCGGCCGTCGCTTCGTCGGCCCGGTGGATCCGGGTGCCGATGACGATGCCAAGCTCGGCCTCGTGGTGGACCTCGGCGCTCTCCGGCGGGAGGAGGATCGGCGAGTCCGGGCCGTTCAGCGCGGTCGAAGGCTTGGTGAAGATGAGCGGCTCCGCAGGCACGGTCTTGCCCATCTCCTCTGCGTGCTTCCGGTAGTTCTGACCGATGCAGACGACCTTCGTGGCCTCGGACGGCGTGAGCAGTCGCGCACCCTCGAGGGGGACGGGGCTTCCCACCGCCTTCCCGCCCGCCCAGGGCGCACCATCGAGCGGCTGGATCTGCTCGCCCCGGATCTCGCCGAAGCGCGGCGCCTCATCTCCCCTGCTGAATCGACAAAACCGCATCGCTCACCGAAGCCCGAGTACGTCGTTCATGTCGTATTGTCCAGGCACCCGACCGGCCACCCAACGGGCCGCCCGCAGTGCGCCTCGCGCGAACTGGTCGCGACTGGTCGCCCGGTGCGTCAGCTCCACGCGCTCTCCGTCCCCGAGGAACAACACGGTGTGCTCCCCGACGACGTCGCCACCCCGGACGGTCTGGATGCCGATCTCACGCTGTGGCCGCTCGCCTACCTGCCCCTCGCGCGCCATCCGGAAGTCCGACGGGTTCCGACCGATCGCCCGGGCCACGTCCTCCGCAAGGCGCAGGGCGGTCCCCGATGGCGCGTCCTTCTTGTTCCGGTGATGCGTCTCGACGATCTCGATGTCGAAGCCGTCGCCCAGCACCTTCGCCAGCTCCGCCGCCATCCGGATCACCAGGTTCACCCCGACCGACATGTTCGGAGCCATCACCACGGGGATCTTCCGGCTGGCGAGGATCACCTCCGCCCGGGCTTCGGCCGAGAAGCCGGTCGAACCGGCCACCAACGCCACTCCCTTTTCGGCGCAGATGCGCGCGTGCTCGACGGTCGCCTCTGCGCTGGTGAAGTCGATCACCACCTGCGGCTTTCCATCCGCGATCGCCGCTCCCAGGTCGTCGGTGATCGTCAGACCGCCGGCATCGGTCCCAACCCGGGGTGAGCCTTTCCGTTCGGTCACCCCGACGAGGAGCAGATGCTTCTCTTCCTGCACCATCCGGACGAGCGTTCCGCCCATCCTTCCGCTGACACCGGTGATGACGACGCGTACGGTATCCATGGGGTTCTCAGACCAGGCCGAGGCGCTTCAGCTCCGCCTCCAGCTTCGCAGAGTTCGCCTCTGTCATCACGGTCAACGGCAGGCGAATCTCCGGACCGAACTTTCCCATGAGGCGGAGCCCGTGCTTCACCGGGATGGGGTTGGACTCGAGGAAGAGCGCCCGGTGCATCGCATTCAACCGGACCTGGAGCTCGCGCGCCTTCGCGATCTCCCCCGCACGCGACAGCTTCACCAGGTCGGACATCATCCGCGGCGCGATGTTCCCGGACACGGAGATGACGCCCTTGCCGCCGCAGGCGATGAACGGCAGCACGGTGAAGTCGTCTCCGGACAGCAGGGTGAGCCGATCGCCACACTGCTCGACGATGTCGACGGTGCGGATCATGTTGGCGGTGGCCTCCTTCAGCGCCACGACCTCCGGGATGTCGCACAAGTGCTTGCAGGTCTCCGGAAGGAGGTCCACGCCCGTCCGGCTCGGCACGTTGTAGGCGATGATCGGGAACCCCGGGTGCGCCTTCGCCACCGCCCGATAGTGCTCCACGAGGCCCGCCTGGGTGGGCTTGTTGTAGTAAGGCGTCACGATCAGCGCGCCATCGGCCCCGACGTTCCGCGCAGCTGCGACGGACTCGATGGTCTCGCGCGTGCTGTTCGACCCCGCGCCCGCGGCGACCGGAACCCGCCCTTTCGCCTCCTCGACCGCGATCCGGACCGCTCGGGTCCGCTCCTCCGCAGTCATCGTGACCGCCTCGCCGGTGGTCCCGATGGGGACGAGCCCATCCGTCCCGTTCTCGAGCTGCCACTGGACGAACGCACGGTACGCGTCTTCGTCCAACCCGCCGTCCTTGAACGGCGTTGCCAGGGCCACCAGGGATCCTTCGAACCTCTTCATGGAGTCTCTCCCCGCCAAAGGTCTTCGTATCGCTCGCGCTTGCGAATCACGCGGAAGCTGCCGCCATCCACCAGCACCTCGGCCGGGCGCGGGCGGGAATTGTAGGTTGAGGCCATGCTCATTCCGTAGGCGCCGGCGCTCATGACGGCGAACAGATCACCCGGTCGGGGCAGCACGAGCCGTCTCTCCTTCGCGAGCACGTCGCTCGACTCACACACCGGCCCCACGAGGTCGACAACCGTCTCCTTCCCCCGGCGTTGGCGCACGGGGTGGACCTCGTGGTGGGCCTCGTACAAGGCCGGCCGGAGGAGATCATTCATCCCGGCGTCCACGATCACGAACGTCCGGCTCTCGGTCACCTTCCGATACAGCACGCGCGTCAACAGGATCCCCGCGTTGCCGACCAGGACGCGTCCAGGCTCGAGGATGACCGTCGCGCCCGTGTCCTTCACCGCGGCGAGCACGACCTTGCCGTACTCCTCCGGCGAGGGCGGCTCCTCACCGTGGTAGGTGATGCCCAGCCCACCGCCCACGTCGAGGTACTGGAGATCGAAGCGCTCTTCCCGGAGCTGCCGATACAGCCCAGCGACCTTCGCCAGCGCCGCGCGGACGGGCCCGGTTTCGGTGAGCTGAGAGCCGATGTGGCAATCGAGCCCCCGCGCCACCACGCCCTTCATCCTCCGGGAGCGCCGATACAGCCGGATCGCTTCCTCGAACGGGACGCCGAACTTCGAGGTCTTCAGCCCGGTCGCGATGTACCGGTGCGTGCGGGGATCGACGTCCGGATTCACCCGGAGCGCGAAGGGCGCCGCCACGCCCATCTCGCTGGCGACCTGGTCCAGCGCCTCGAGCTCCTCTTCGCTCTCGATGTTGAACTGGAGGATCCCCGCGCGCAGCGCCTCCGCCATCTCATCGCGTGTCTTCCCCACTCCCGAGAAGACCACGGTCCGCGAGCGGTTCCGGGTGGCCTTGCGAACGCGTTCGAGCTCGCCGCCGGAGACGATGTCGAAACCGCAGCCTTCGTCGTGAAGCAGCTTCAGCAGCGCGAGGTTCGAGTTCGCCTTGACCGAATAGCAGACCAGGTGCGGCCCGGCCGCGAACGCCTCGCGCAGCACCCGGATGTGCCGGGTCAGCGTGGCCCTCGCGTAGACATAGCTCGGAGTGCCGACCT
>JBAWAM010000296.1:0-2959 GCA_049589315.1 Myxococcaceae bacterium | reverse complement strand
GTGCACTTCGGTGGTTCGGATCCCCGCAACGATGGCGCGTCGATTCCCCAGATGCCTCCCGTCTTTGCTGATGGGCGGTGATGTTCCCTGCCCCCCGCGCATCGAGTCGAAGTCCTCGGTGC
The DNA here is from genome assembly GCA_049589315.1 of Myxococcaceae bacterium. Taxonomy (GTDB): domain Bacteria; phylum Myxococcota; class Myxococcia; order Myxococcales; family Myxococcaceae; genus JBAWAM01. Next base: position 2,837 of record JBAWAM010000296.1, on the reverse strand, counting down.
GCGGGTGGATCAGTTCAGTGACGGCACGGTGCTCGCGATCCTGTACCGGTTCGTTCCGGCAGCGCCCGCGAGCGCGCAGGAGCTGGACTGGGCCGTCGAAGAGAACGCGCACGAGCTCTGGGTCGCTGTTCGATGGACGCGATCCCGGCACTCGCCAATCCGCTCAGCGCGGAGCCAACGACGCGGTACAGGCTTGCGGTGGTGAAACTTGAGCCACATCCCGTGCAGCGATACGTGAACGTGCTGCCCGTGGGAACGAAGCCGGCATAGCTTCGTGTCGTGCTCTCATGCCCAGCGACACCCTTGCAGCGGGCGCAGTGACGGTCGGGTAGTTGCTTCATGGACCGCGTTCGAGACCGTTTGGCGGCCCGAAGCAGGCCACCTGGACGTCGGTTTCCGCTACACGCTGTGGTTGCGCGTCAAGCACGGCAACCTGCGAGTTGGGCGACTCCATCACGGTGACACTTTCCCGGGCCGCCGGTGTTCGAACGGGCGTGCATCCGCGCCACAGCGTCGGCACGTTCGTCAGCGCCGAACTCGGGTACCGGCACACCTTCGACAGCGGGTTCCGAGCCGAGCTGCTGGCGGGGGCCGGATACCTCCGCACGTTCCTTGCCGCGCCGGTGTACGCGCCGGGCGAGGACGGGCGGATGACCGAATTCCATGACGGGGGCCGCTCCGCGCTGATGCCTTCGACGGTTGTCGGCAATGGCTGCCACTTCGGAGCCTGATCCCCATGCGTAGGCTTGGCATCCTCCTCCTTGGCAGCTCTCTGCTGACCGCCTGCGGCGCCGGAACGGACGGCGACTACTACTTCGTCCGCAGTGGCGACGCCGAACGTCGACAGCACCTTCGTCGTGCCATGTCCAACCCGGGCCGGCCTGCGTTCAACGAGCTCGAGCAGCGCTACGCGGTCGTCTACTGGGACCAGCGTGGCAGCGGGACGAGCCAGGGCGACGTGGATCCCTCCACGCTCTCGATGGAGCAGTTCATCGAAGACACCGACCGGGTGCTCGAAACCCTCGCGATGCGCTACTCGCCTCGGTCGATCTTCCTCGTCGGACACAGCTGGGGCGGCTCGCTCGGAAGCGCGTGATGGATCCGGCGCGATAGGCGAAGGTGCGGGGCTGGGTCGAGGTCGAGGTCGAGGTCGACGAGCGGCTCTCCACCGACACCATCCTCGAGCACGCGGGTTACGTGGAGCGGGCGGGTGGCTACACCTACCGGAAGGACCTCGCGAGCGAGCGTTCCCTGCTGGAGGTCATCTTCGCCTCGCCTTCGAACGCCTTCGCGGCGATGCACAACGCCGCCACGACGGAATCCTCCCGGTGGAGCTCGCCCAGCAGGCCCATGACGCGCTCGGCACGCCCGAGGCACTCAAGCGGGTGGTGATCTTCGAAGAGTCCGCGCATTCGCCTCAGCGGGAGGAGCCGGCGCGGTTCGTGGCGGAGTTGAGCGCCTTCATCGACCAGCACCGCTGATGCCGCGTAGCACCTGCGCGGAGGCTCAGGCTCGGTCAGACCGCGAGCCGCTGGTAAAGCGGTCCTCAGCCCAGCATCACGTCGTACTGCCCGGATTGAGCCTGCAGCGGCTGCTGGTCCTTGTTCAGGAGCGTGAAGCGAACACGTCGCTTCCCCGGCTCGGTGGGGATGGGGCCGTAGCCATTCTGGATTCCGGCGCGCTCGGACCAGTGTGCGGTGAGCCGGATGTTGGCGAAGTCCCCCTCGTCCTGGACCTGGACGTAGTGGGGATACGCCGGGTCCTGGGGGTCCAGGGGAGCAAAGTCCACGAAGAAGTACCAGCTCGGCCGTTGCCCCACCTGGCTCAGGCGAATGCGGTTGTCGCGCCCCGTTTCGCCCGGTCGGTAGTCCGGATCGAACGGCAGATACATCAGGTGTCCCCCCGTGCCGAACATGCGGGCCCGCCAGGCTTTGACCAGGAGTGGCATGCGGGGAAGGTGGGCAGGGATCGGCCCACCGTGGAGTCACCGCCGTGCGGTCCTCCGACCGCACCGCGGCCCGCAGTCGCGTCACTCGGCTACTGGATCTCGCGCACGGAGAGCCACTTGAAGTCCACGTCGGTGGCGCCGTCCCAGCGGAAGGTGGCGATGGGGCCGCCCCAGGTGATCGGCATGGCCGGATCGATTCCGCCGCAGGCGCCGGAGTCGCCACCCCACGTGCCGTCGTCGACAAACGCGTAGACCTTCTGGAAGTTCCTGCCGTCGGCGTCGTCGTCGAGCCAGAGCTCGAGCTCGACGCCCTGCTTCCCGCCGAGGTCGACGTTCCGCATCATGTACTTGAACCCCACCCAGCGACCGCCGAGCGGCGTGGTGACGTCGGCGTACGGCGCGTTCTCGTAGCTCACGTGCCACGACTCCTTCTCGACGCGCGCGCGGCCGTCGAAGTAGATGCCGCCCTTGTAGGCCGAGCCCTCGCAGCCGATGTCGTCGGAGTGGTGGCCGCCGCGCGCGTACCAGGTGAAGTTGTCGTCCGGCGCGTCGGTCGCGTTGAGCTTCACGTAGCCGGTGATCTCCACGTTCTTCCAGTCGTTGGGCGCCTGCATGAAGCCCTTCGCGGCGAGGGCATCGTGGTTGAACTCGATGGCGGCCGCGTCGTAGCCGCTCGAGGTCATCACGCCCATCCGGACCTGGTCGCTCAGGATCTTCCACGAGCCGTCGGGGTTCGGCGTGATCTCGTCCTGCGGCTCGAAGCGCGGGTCGAGCCGGGGATCTTCAGCGAGCGTCCAGCTCTCTCCCCCGGGGACCGATGGGTAGAGCATCTCGACGCCGAAGACGTCGGTGCCAGAAGTGGGGAGCAGATTCTGGTTCTGGGCGAAGG
>JBAWAM010000295.1:0-2278 GCA_049589315.1 Myxococcaceae bacterium | reverse complement strand
GTCCGGCCCATCCTGCCGGCGAAGCTGAACTGACGTCCTGAGTCGAGCCCGCCGGCGCGCCAGTCCACTGCGTGCCGGCGGGTTCGTCGTTTCGCGTCAGGGCGGTGCACCTTCCGATGCGCTCTCTGCGAACAGTCGTTCGATCCTGGAGACCTCGTCTTCGGTGAGCCCAACGAACTGCCTGTCTCGCGAGCGGTCGTAGGTCCCCGTCGGTGCTCGCAGCCGGCGTGGGAATGCTGGCTTGGTGGAACCCGACATGATGAGTTGCGTTCGATGAGGCTCCTGATTGATCGGGGTGTGCTGACCGCGACCATCGTTGTCTTTGTCGGCATCGGCTGCACGAAGAGGCTTTCCGTTCCTCCGCCGCCCGACGCGGGTGTCGCGGCGGAGGCCACATGGCCCGACGAACAAGCCTTGCTGTCGTCCGATTACCCGCGGTTTCGCAGTCCATACCGAGAAGGTCCGCAGCCCCGGCCCGCGTCGATTCCCCAGGTTCGGCGAGAGAAGCGGTCCATCCCCAGGAGCTTTTTCGGCGAGCTACCATCGCGTCCGCAGGACGCCGATGCGTGGGCTGACGACTGGCCAGATCTCGATTACGTGCTCAACCGACTGACCGAGGCGGAGCCACGTATGCTCGCGCGCATCACGGCCGCCATGGACAAAGCGGACCGAGCGGGCGTCGGTACGGCAGTGCTACAGGCGTACTCAGAGCGTTTGCTTACGTACATCCAGGGTGGGCCGGTCTGCGAGCTGGCGGCTCAACAACTGCGTACCACTGAAGGAGGCCGGTCCTATCGAGGCTTTCTCGCCGGCGTGTTGACCCGCTGCTCGCCGCGCGAGGTCTACGACATCGTGATTGCCGAACCCATCAGTGAATTCGCGCTTCGGCAGTACCTCTCATTCGACGGCGTCCGTGAAGAGGGGCTGAAGCGGTTCCGCCCTGCACTCCTCGATCGTTATCGCGAACTCAGCCGCACGGAAGACGTCCATCCCTTCGCGTTCGGGCTGACGGCCGGACTTCTGGTCGACACGGCCCGGACGGAGGCGGAGGCTGCATCCGTTCGCGCATTGCGTAATGCGCTGGGGGAAGGCGAAGCGCGCGATTACCTGAATCTCTGTTTGGGTCAGCTCCCGGACGAGCAGGTGGCCAAGGCGATCACGAAGGCCATTGGGCTCATCAACCACCAAGACGAGAACATCGTCTGCGCGCAAGCAGTGGCCGCACGGGCGCGCGGACAGCACCGGTTGGAGGAGTTGGCGGGCTTTCGCGCACCTCCGCGGCCAGATCCTGAGGCCTATGCCAGAGCACATCCCGAGAACCCCGGGCGTGTGCTCTCGACCCTCGAGACGTGCGCGGCCCGTGAGGCGTCACGCTTCTCGAAACTTGCATGCCTTCGAGCGCTGGCCGCGCGCGACTGGCGCCGCGCGCACGAACTTCTGAAGAAGCTGCCGGACCTGAAGGGCGTCACCGAGTACGCCGATCCAGAAGATTCATCGCTCGCGGTCACGCTGTATGCGTTCTCGAGGAGAGAAGACGCCGAGACGGCGTTTCGGAGGATAGGTCTGCTCGCTTCGGAGGAACCACTGGTCGGACTGGATCTCTACGAACATCTGGCGTCGAAGGGCACGCTCGCGAAGCAGTGGATCCAGTGCACGAGCGAGCATGCCTGGGGCATGCTGAAAGTTGCGCAACTGCCGACGGCAGAGATCCCAGTCATTCTCGTCCACGAGGGAGACCGTCCGCATGAGTTCCATGCCTGGTGGAAGGGCATCCGGTACGCCACGGCCTACGTGCGCGATCCTCCTTCGTACGAGTGCGTCTCGTCGCGTGCCCTGGTGAACGCGATGCTCGAGGACGCGGGATCCCCCTTCCGAATCCACGAAATTTTTGGAGACGAGTACAGGCGAACGGCAGTCCTGCTTCGGGATGAGGTCTTTGCGCGCGCAGCCGAGTTGAATCTGCTGATCGTGCCGGAGCGAGTACCGCCCGACGGACTCTTCAGCAGTGCGACAGAATTGCAGAAGCTCGTACAAGGCACATCAGCGGAGCCCAGCATGCGCTGATGACAACGTCCGAGAGCCCGAAACCCTGCGAGGCCAGATCCTCAGGTCGAGCGCTCACGTGTTCGGGCAGGGGCTCGCCGGTTCGCCGTCCCGGACATTTTCTAGACCGGTCGAGCGGATGGCCCGCGCCGGCGCTGGCGTCAGCGCGCCGCCGCGTGGCTCAGCGCGCGGTGCACCGCCTCGAGGGCCTTGCGCGCCTCGAGCAGCTCGGACC
>JBAWAM010000294.1:0-4402 GCA_049589315.1 Myxococcaceae bacterium | reverse complement strand
ACGGTCGCGACGAGGCTTCAGGCAGATGGGTACATGGATGCCGAGAGCGCCCGGCGCATCCGCTGGCTGGATGCGTTCGGCCAATTGATTGCCAACACCGATCGGCACCTCGGAAACCTCAGCGTCTTTCGGACGGGAGCGGGGCGCTTCGAGCTCGCGCCCGCGTACGACATGCTGCCGATGTTGTTTGCGCCGTCCGGTACTGTCGTCGTCGATCGTCCCTTCCAGCCTGCGCCGCCTTCCTCACAGAACCTCGACGTCTGGAACAATGCGGCCGAGCATGCCCACCAGTACTGGTCGCGTGTCATCGACTGTGCCGAGCTGACGCCGGAGTTTCGCGCCAGATCCCGCGACTGCCGCGACGCCCTGGACGACCTCAGGGAACGCGTTCCGCGAAGCGCCACCGCGTGATATGCGGCCGCCTCCTTCTCGGGAGACGAACATGGCGACGGAGCGCATCGAAAAGAGCTGGCAGAAGAACGGACTCGAAGGTTACCCCCTCGAGGCGATCCTCGGAACGCTCGCCCACTACGGCGTGAACACGGACGAGACCGTGTTCCGGGCCATGGCCGCGGACACGTTCCCGTTGTTCATCGCCCAGGAGTGGCACGAGGACTGGAAGGGCGTCGGTCAGTTCGCGAAGCTGCCCTACGCGGCGGCGAACGAGCTGTGGCGTCGCTTCGTGCCCGACCGGCTCCGCCCGATCGACTTCTCCGACACGCTGGGCGACCTGCTGGTCGCGCTTCAGGATCTGGTCGAGGAGGCCCCCAACGAGGAGGTCGCGCCCGCGAACGAGAAGGTCCGGGCGCTCCGCGCGAAGCTCCCGACCGACGAGGACAAGCTCGCTGACTTCATGGAGGAGGTCTTCCTCCAGTTCGACGAACAGGGAACTGAAGTGTTCGACGAGCTGGCGGAGGAGCTCGCGAAGGCGGGGCGGCTCGAGGAAGCGCGGGCGTTCGTGGAGCTCGAAGAGTCGCTCTTCCCGGAGCGCCGCGGGATCGCCTCCGCGGTCATGCGCGCTGCAACCGGAGAGCGCGATCAGGCCATTGCGGAGCTCGAGCAGATCACCCAGGACGAGGCGCGCAGCCAGGACTCGCGGCTGCTGGCCATCGACGGGCTCATCCACCTCGACGCACACGAGCCCGCGCTGAAGCATGGGAACAAGATGCTCGACGACGCGGAGAAGGCCGAGGACTGGCACCTCGCGCTGGCCGCCGCAGACCGCCTGGCGTTCCTGCTGGAGAAGCTGGAGCGCAACGAGGAGCTCGATGCGCTCGCTGACCGCGCCGAAAAGCTCTCCGAGGCGCACGACCGGGCCCACCCGGGCCACGCGCACCATCACTGAGCAGGAGAGCCCCTCCTGGCGCGGGGCAATCGCATCGGCTCCACCTGTCCCTCGGCGGTGACGCGGAAGCGCGCAGCGCCGGGGACCTCCCGGAGTACGTCCGCCACCGGGACGATCGCGCCCACCGTGGTGTAGGACGCCTTCCCGGTGCGGGTGCGCGTGTGCCGGAGCTCGTATTGCTTCGCGCGAGGCAGGAACCACTCGCGCGTGGCCGGCATCGGGAGGTGGTGGACCTCGCCGAGGTCCAGGAACACGTACAGGTACACGTCCGAGGCCGTGTAGAGGAAGCACCCGGGGGTGTCCTTCTCCAGGTTCGACACCAGCTCGAAGAAGTAGTTGCCGCGCCGTCCTTGCCGGTCGCCCTTCACCTCGATGCCCTGGACTGCGGCGCCGTCGCGCTCCCACAGCAGATCGACCCCGCGGTGCTGGAAGCGGGGATCCTGCTGCACGTCGTGGACGCGCGAACCGGGGGTCAGCGACTCGAGGTAGACGCGGCAGAGCAGGGCGGCCCGGTCGGCGGCACCCAGCACACCGCGCATGCTGTAGCTACGGGACATCCGTTGAAAGTCTCAGGCGTTAGCGCCGGAGCTCGACGCCGGTGGCCACGAGCTGCACCTCACGCGCCTTGCCGTCCTTGCCGCGGGGGATCGTAGCGCCCTCCTCCTCGAGGTGCTTCGCCCGGCTCTCCGACAGGTCGGCGACTTTCACCACGCCCTCCACCTTCGCGGTCGAGCCGGCAGAGTCGAGCGGCACGAAGAAGCCGTAGTCCTTGAAGGTCACCCGGACGCCCGCGCCGGCCTTGTCGTCGGACGCCAGCTCCATCCAGCAGCCCTTCTTCGTGCAGGCCTTGCGGACCTTCGCCTCGACCTGGACGGTCTTGCCGGCGTAAGCGTCCGGCGACCGGAGCAGCTCCGCCAGCGCCACCTTCGTCGCTCCGTTGAGGCCCTCGCCGCGCACGAGCACCGCCGCCTGGCCGTCCTCCCGGGCGGGCTTCTCCGCCAGCGCGAGGGTGGGCACGGTGAGCACCGAGAGGGCGACGAGCGCGGAGAGGACGTTCTTCATGTGACCGTGCGTAGCCTGAAAGCTCCGCGTGGATCAAGGCTCCGCCCCCCAGCCAGGCGGCCGTGACGAGAAGCTCGCCTGACCGGGCGGCACACTTCGGTTACCTTTGTCGCCGTGAAGCTCACCTGGCCAGGTCCGAACCGTACCGTCGGAATGGTGGACGCGCTCGCGCTCACCGGGCTGGTGGGGCTGCTCGTCGCGCGGTTCGTTCCGGTCGCCCGGCTTCCGTTCTGGGGCTGCACGCTCCGGGAGACGACGGGCTGGCCGTGCCTGGGATGCGGCCTGACGCGGGTGGCGGACCGCATGTCCCACTTCAACCTGGTCGGCGCGTGGGACGCCAACCCGCTGGGGACGGCGGCGGCGGGGCTGTTCATGCTCGCGATCGTGCTCTCGTTCCTGCACCTCGCCTTCAAGATGCCGCTCCCGAAGGTGGAGTTCTCTCCGCGCGACCGCACCGTCCTCCGCGTCGCCGTCGTGATGCTCGTGCTCGTGAACTACGGCTGGGTCGTGCTCAAGGCGAAGTTTCCCGAGCTGCTGCAGGTTGCGACGGGATGATTGCCGGTGCGCTCGTCGTGCTCGGGTACCTGAGCGGATCGATCCCCTTCGGGGTCATCCTCACCCGCGCGGTGAAGGGCGTGGACGTCCGGACACAGGGCAGCGGGAACATCGGCGCCACCAACGTGACCCGCGTCGCGGGCAGGAGAGTCGGCGCGGTCGTGCTGCTCCTCGACGCGGCCAAGGGCGCGCTGCCGGTTCTCGCCGCGCGGCTGCTCCTCCCCGGGGAACCCCGGGTGCATGCGGCGGTCGCGCTGGCCGCGTTCCTGGGGCACGTCTTCCCGGTCTGGCTGAAGCTGAGGGGCGGGAAGGGCGTGGCCACGGCCCTGGGCGCGCTCCTGGTCCTGGTGCCCTGGGCGGCGCTCGCGGGCCTGGCGGTCTACGCGGTGCTGTTCGTCCTGCTCCGCACCAGCTCCATCGGCTCCCTGGCGGGAGGAGGCGTGACGGTGGTGACGGCGTTCCTGGTCTCGCGCGAGGGCGAGTACGCCATCCTGACGGCAGCGCTGTTCGGGATGATGGTGTTCACCCACCGGGCGAACATCGCCCGCATCCTCCGGCGCGCGGAGCGCAGGTTCTAGCGCGGGCCGTACTCCAGCAGGTCGCACTCGATTGGCCCGTTCCACAGCTTTCGCCGATGCGAGGGGCGCATGTGGAAGGCGCTCTCGAAGGCAGGGTTGCCCGAGAGCACGGCCAGGCGCCATCCCTTCAGCGCGCCGAGGCTCTCCCCGAGCTGGTAGTAGAAGGTCTTCATTCCCTTCTGGCCGCCGCTGCCGATCCGCTCTCCGTAGGGCGGGTTGGTGACGATCAGCCCTGGCGTCTCCGGCACCGGAAGCTCCTTCGTCGCGTCGCGCTCGAGAATGCGGACTGTCTCGTCCAGCCCCGCGGCCTTCACGTTCTGCCGCGCCGCGAGCACCGCGTCGGCGCTCTTGTCGAACCCGACGATCGGAACGGGTGAGGTGCGGATGGCCTTGCGGGCGTCCTCGCGCAGGTCGCGGAGGATGTCCCGGGCCTGCTCCCCCATGTGCGGCCAACGCTCGACCGAGAATTTCCGATTGAGGCCAGGCGCGCGGTTCGTGGCGATCAGGCCTCCTTCGATGACCAGGGTGCCGGAGCCACACATCGGATCGACCAGAGACTCCTCGCCGCGGTACTTCGCCGCCCGCAGGATCGCCGCCGCCAGCGTCTCCTTCAGCGGCGCCGTCGTCGGCTTCGCTCGGTAGCCGCGCCGATGCAGCGGTTCACCGGCGAGATCCAGCGAGAGGCTCAGCTTGTTGCGCGCGAGGTGTGCCACCACCCGGACATCCGGCGAGCGTGTGTCCACGTCGGGACGCGCCCCCAGCTTGTCCCGGAGGCGGTCCACCAGCGCGTCCTTGATCTTCAGGGCAATGAACTTGGTGTGCCCGGGCTCGCCGGCGCGCAGGGTCGCCTCGACCGAGAAGG
>JBAWAM010000293.1:0-2760 GCA_049589315.1 Myxococcaceae bacterium | reverse complement strand
AGCGCGTCGCTGAGCGTCACCTCGACCGCAGCGTCCGAGCCCGTATTCTGGGTGGTGATCGTGTATTCGACGACGTCGCCCGGCTGAACCGCGCCGCCGTTCAAGTCGGTGAACGTCTTGCGCGTCGACGTGAAGAGCGGCCTGCTGGTGACGATCGAAGTGACGAAGCCGCCGACGAGAAAGACGTCCCCGGTGCTCACGGCTTCAACCAATGCAGAGGTCTGCCCCGACGACAGCGTGGAGGTGAGGTCCACGACGTCCAGGTCCACGCCGCTCATGCTGCCTGCAGCGCCGGTCGCCTGCGGCAGGTCGCCCGCCACACTCACGAACGTCCCCAGGCGACTTCGACTGCTATTGAAGAAGTCGCTCGCCGGGTTCGCCGCGTCAGCCAGGTCGACTCCATTGAACCGGAGCGAATCGCCGGTCTGGGTGCTGTCGCCCTCGTAGGCGATCACGCCCAGCTTTCCGTCGTGGCCGGCGGTTGGAACGACGAACCCCTGGATCGTCGCGCTCGACAGGGCGGTGTTGTCCACCACGTCCAGTCCGTCGAAGACCGCGAGATGCCGGAGTGGCTCGGAGGCGAGCCGGTAGAAAACCACCACGCTCCACGCCACGAACAGCTCGTCGTCGTTCTGATCGACCGGATCGCGCACCTCGATTCCGGAGACCCGATAGGCGCCCGCTCCCTGCGCCCGGAGCAGAGATGTAATGTCCGCCGTGCTCTGGAAGAAGGGGGTGGCGCCCCGGGTGGCGACCCATGAACCGTCGGCCGTCACGGTCTGCGAGAACACGCCAGGCCTCGCGATCGTGACCATTGGATCCGGACTCGCAGAGGCGGCCTGCGCTGACCAGTAGAGTCGCGCGTACGTGATGTTCGCGTTCGGCGGAAGCTGGAGCACGGCGGTGCTCGCAGCGTCCGCGGCCGTGATGCCGACGTCCGCGCGGACCTCTCCGGGCGTCGGGTCGTCCGAGCGCCAGAACACGTCCGCGCCCGAGTCCACGATGTTCATCCCGCAATCGCCGACCGTGCCGATCAAAGGCGCAGAGGCTGACCCGCAGTCGCGCGCGACCGTATTGCCGAACAGCACGAAGTCTCCGTGCTGATCAGCGGCGTGGCGCAGGACCGGCGCCGCTGGAGCCGCCGCGGATGCGAACAGCAGGAAGGCAGAAGCGAGGGGCGCAAGGCGCCGGCGGGCTGCAACGCAGGTGAAGAACTTCACAGCCAGGACTTCTACGCGGCTACAGCCCTTGACGTCATCGGCGCTGTGTTCCCACGTCCGCCTACACCTGGTCGATCCGCTCCAGGACCAGCGGAGGCAGCTTCGGCGCCGTCGGGCCGATGCGATAGGCCTTCAGCAGCCGGCGCCGGACGTCCTCGAGCTTCGCGGGATCGTCGTAGTGCACCTGCACCAGCACGTCGCCCTCCTCCACCGGATCGGCCAGCTTCTTCTCCAGCACGAAGCCCACGCCCGGTTGGATCACACTGTCGACGCGCTCGCGACCTGCGCCGAGCGCCACCGCCGCCAGACCCACGCCCTCGCAGTCGATGGAGCTGACGAACCCGCTGGAGGTCGCCTTCACCTCGGCCACGTGCTTCGCCTGCGGGAGTCGGGACAGGTCGCGCACCACGGAGGGATCGCCGTGCTGTGCCCGGATGATCTCCTCCATCTTGTCGAGCGCGGCGCCGCTCCGGATCACCTCGTCCAGCTTCTGCCGGGCTTCTTCAGTGTTCCTGGCGACCTTGCCCAGGACGAGCATCTCCGCGGTCAGCGCGAGGGTGATCTCCACATAATCCTTGGGGCCCTTGCCGTGGAGCATCTCGATGGCCTCGCGCGTCTCGAGCGCGTTGCCCACGGTACGACCGAGCGGCTGATCCATGTCGGTCAGCAGCGCCACGACCTTCCGATTCATCTGGGCGCCGAGGTCGATCATGGTCCGCGCCAGCTTGCGCGCGTCGTCGATGTTCCGCATGAACGCGCCGCACCCGACCTTCACGTCGAGCACGAGCGCGTCGATCCCCTCCGCGAGCTTCTTGCTCATGATCGAGCTGGCGATGAGGGGGAGGCAATCGACCGTCGCGGTGACGTCGCGCAGCGCGTACAGCTTCTTGTCCGCCGGCGCGAGCGTCGTGGTCTGGCCGATGAGGCACGCCTTCACGTCGCGCACCAGCCGCCGGTAGTCCTGGATGCCGAGGTCCACCCGGAACCCGGGGATCGCCTCGAGCTTGTCGAGCGTCCCGCCGGTGTGGCCCAGCCCACGCCCGGAGATCATCGGCACCGGCACGCCACAGGCGGCCGCCAGGGGAGCGAGCGAGAGGGACACCTTGTCGCCGACGCCGCCGGTGGAGTGCTTGTCCACCTTCACGCCGGGGATGTCGGAGAGGTCCAGGACCTCCCCCGACTCCAGCATTGCCTGCGCCCAGGCCGCGAGCTCCTCCCGGTCCAGGCCGCGGAAGAAGATGGCCATGAGCATGGCCGACATCTGGTAGTCGGGCAGATTGCCCTGCGTATAGGCGTCGATGAACGCGCGGATGTCGTCGGCGGCGAGCTTGCTGCCGTCCCGTTTTGCCTTGATCAACTCGTACGGAGTCACGCCACCGCAGATAGCACGGATCTGATAAATCACCGCGCCATGCGCTCACCCTCATCCCTGCTCGCGCTGGCCGCCGCGTGCACCCTCGCGGCCGTGGGCTGCAAGAAGGACGTCGAGACCGGAAGCGCGGCCCAGAAGCTCCAGGTCGGCGTCGTCACAGACGTGGGC
>JBAWAM010000292.1:0-3042 GCA_049589315.1 Myxococcaceae bacterium | reverse complement strand
AGATCTTCTTGATCTCGTTCTCTCCGATGGCGAGTCCGGTGCCGTAGTTCACGCGCTGGACCGCGACGGTGCCCTGGTACTGACCGAAGGGATCGGCGAACACCGGCAGGTACACCCCCAGGTTCTGCACCGAGGGGTTCCCCATCAGCACGCCTTTGGTGGCAAAGCCCCACTTCTGCGCGCCGGAGTCGTGGGAGATGCGCTTCACCGGCTCATCGCCGTCCTGGTTGTCGTAGAGGACCGCGTCGCCGTCGGGACCGACGCCCAGGTTCTGCACGCTTCCCAGATAGGACGCGGTGATGTTGAGCGACGCGTCGAAGGCGAACGCGCCGATCCCGGGCTCCACCGCCCAGCGTTTCCCGGTGGCCGTGTTCACGTCGGTGATCCACAGCGCGTTCGAGCAGGAGAAGGGCAGGGAGCTGTTCCACGCGACAATTGCCCCGGTCTGGTCGACGCGAACCAGCGACGTGGTCCCGTTCCCGTTTCCGCTGCAGCCGATGAACGACACGTTCGGCGAGGTGCCCTCGGCCACGAATACGTCGGTGACGACCGGCCCGCCTTCTGGATTTCGGACGACGCCCTCGACCGGGAAGAAGGTGACGGGGGCGGCGTTCGACACGTTGCTCCGGCCGTCGGCGCAGGTGACTTTCGCGGTGAGCGACAGGTCGGCGGCGATCCCGCTCTTGAACTTCAGGCGCTTCGGCTCGATCTCGAGCTTCGTGGGGTTTCCCGCCCACACGACCTGCTGCACGATCTCCTCACGGTCGTAGAGCGTCATCGCGGTGATTTCGTCACAGCCGCTCACGGTGATGCTCACCGGCAGCACCCGGTCGGCGATGCTGCTCGAGCTCGGGGTGACCGTCACCCGAGGCGGATCGGGCGGTGGCGGCGGCACGGATTGGCCGCATCCGAGCAGGGCAGCGGCGCCGAGCGACGTGAATATCGAGACGAGTGTGCGCACGGCGCAAACTCTATCTCACCTCGGCTCGGGCGCCTCAGCGGTCGAGGATGACGAACTCGACGCGGCGGTTGAGCTCCCGGCCCCGGGCGGTCAGGTTCGGCGCAATCGGCTGGTCCGGACCGAAGCCGGCGGACTCGATGCGGCTCGGATCGATGCCCTGCTTGATCAGATAGTCCGCGACCGCGCGGGCCCGCTGTTCGGAGAGCGACAGGTTCTTCTTCTTGCTCCCGCGGTTGTCGGTGTGGCCCTCGATCCGGACGCGCTTGACGTTGCTCTTCACGATCGCGTCGACCACCTGGTTCAGCAGGCTGTAGCTGTCCGCGAGGATGGTGCTCTTGCCGGTCGTGAAGTGGACCTGCTGGAGGATCTCGATCTTGTCGTTCTTCACGACGACGAGCTTCTTCTTCGGCTGAGGCTCCAGCTCGAACGCGAGCTTCATCTCCGCGTCCTCGGAGACCTGCACCTCGCGGGTCTGGGCGAGGTACTCGTCCGCCACCACGTTGACCAGGTACTTGCCGGGAGGAACGTCGAGCTTGCTCGCCTCCGCGCCGGTCTCGACCGTCTCTTCCTTCGGGCCCTTCAACACGACCTTCGCAGGAACGGGCTTCTTCTTCGCGTCCACCACCGAGATCACGAAGTGGGCGAGCTTCGCCTTCGGCTCGAGCAGGACCTGGACGCTCTTCGTCTCACCGGCGACGAGCGCGACCTCGTGCGTGAGCTCCTGATATCCGTCCTTCACCACCGCCAGCTTGATCGCCCCGGGCGGAAGGTCGTGGGTGAGGAACCGTCCTGTCTCCTTGTCGGAGGCGACCGGCGGCGCGCCTGCGCCCACCGCGGCGATGATCACGCCGGAGATCGGCTTCTGCGTCTGCGCGTCGATGATCACGCCTTCGATTCGGGAGGTCTTCGGCGCCTCGACCACCTTCTGGTCGACCTTCACTTCACGCACCGTCTCCACGACGCGAGACTCGCCGCGCTGGAACGGGTCGATGTTGAACGCGGCGCCAAAGTACAGGTTCCACGGCGGCGTGGCGGGTACGCCCAGTCCAACGGTTCGGCTCAGACCGAAGTCCGCGCCGAGGGCCAGGGTGAGATCCTTGATGGCGGTGACCTTGATGCCTCCCCCGATGGTCTGGGGCATGGCCGCTGCGACCAACACTTGATCCCGGCCGTTCGGCGAAAAGAGCACCCCGCGCTCCACGCCGATCGGATAGCCGAGGTTGTACTCGAGGAAGGGCGTCACGGCGGTGAGCGGGACTTCGACCCCCAGCCCGAACACGAACCGGTCATATTCGTTGACCCGGAGGGCAAACTCCTCGGAGGCATTGAGCGTGTGGCTGTTCACCAGGCTCCCCGTTCCGTCGAAGTGGAAGCCCGCGTTGGCGTGGATCAGAAGCGGGAGCTCCGGCACTGCCGTGCTCACGTCGTAGGTGGTGAGCAGTCGCGGGGCGAACCCGAACGCGTACCGTCCCACGTCCTGGTTGCCGACGCCGGAGAAGGACATCACCCGGAGGTCGACGCCGGCATGGAGGCCTCGGGCCCACTCACGCGAGACCTTGGCGCCCAGGGAGAGATCGCCCAGCGCCTGGATCAGGGTCGGGGAGGAGAAGGAGTTGCTGTTCGCCGAAGCGCCATACGAGAGGTACGCCTCGAGCCAGGGCAGCGGAACGAACGACACCGCGAAGGTTCCCGCGGACCGCACGTTCGTCGCGTCCCGGACCGGGAAGTCACCCTGGTTCAGGTACTCGCCGAATACCGAGAGCCGGAGGATGCCCCGCGGCCCCATCTCCGCGCTCGACACGTGCGCGAGGCCCAGCGGCCCCATCGCCCCGGGTGCGAGTCGGTGGTTCCGCCGATCGTTCCAACGGTTGTTCCAGGTCGACGGGCTGTGTGGCTCGGAGCCGGGGACGAGCTTCTCCTCTGTAGAGACGATCACCGGCGCTGGATCCGCCGGTGTCTCGGGGGCGGCCTTGACGGGCTCCTTCACCCGCCGCGCGGCCGCTGGCACCGTCGTCGCCGCAGCCTTGTCCTCCTTCTTCGCCCGTGCTGCCGGAGCCGGAGCCGGAGCCGGAGCCGGAGCC
>JBAWAM010000291.1:0-8061 GCA_049589315.1 Myxococcaceae bacterium | reverse complement strand
TCGATCGCAGAGGAGACCGATGCGGGCGCGCTGGACGCACCGGACCGGGCCAGCTCGACGGCGCGGGCGCTCACGCCCGGCGTCAGCAGGAAGAAATGGGCCGCCCAGAGGCCCAGAACCACGAGCGAAAATACGAGAAACTTGAGGCGAGCCATCGCCGTCCCTGGTTCAGTGTGACGAAGGCTCGCTTATAGCTTCTGACCTATGGAGCATCAACAAACAGCCTGAGGCCGTCCGCCCGTCCGCTACTCGATCGGGGGAAGGTCCGTCGGCCGTTCCTGGTAGCGCTTGTCCTGCGAGCGCTCGACGAGGCGCTTGGTCGTATTCGCGACGCGGTCGCGCGCGAGATCGATCGACTTGTAGATGTCGTCGCTCACCTCGGTGACGTGAATGGAGGCCCCATGCGGAACACGCACGGTGACGCTGCACTCCATGTCCCTCCCACCCTTCGGACCGTTGACGTCCCTCAAGTGGATTTCGATCTCCGCGGCCTCGGAATCGTAGAAGCGCTCGATGGGCTCGACCAGGTGTTCCTCGACGTGTCGCTTGAGCGCGTCCGTCAGAGTCAATTGAACGCCTCTCACATTCACTTTCATGCACCACCTCCGCATATTGAGTGTGCGCAGCGAAGCCGCCAGCGGCAGCGGGTTACGGTCCGGAGCAGGCGTCCAGCCGACCGGTGCCCATTGCGGCCGGCAGAAAGGGAGGAGCGGGATGAAGTACTGCACCGTGTGTGGCTCCGAGTATCAGGACAGCGTGACGACGTGCGCGGATGACGGGAACACGGAGCTCGTGAGCGCGGAGGAGATGCATGCTCGCGGTCTTCCGACCGTCGAGGAGCGCGACACGCGGAGGTTCGTCCGCGCCGGCACGGCGGAGGATCCGCTTACCGCGGAGCGCTACACCGCGGTCCTGAGCGACCGACGGATTCCCGTGTTCGCCCGGCCGCGGCGCTCGGGCACGGTGGACATCGTCACCAGCGGCGCCGTCCACCCGTGGTGGGAGATCCTCGTGCCGGAGGAGTTCGCCGAGCAGGCGGCGGCTTTCCTGAACCAGGCCCGCGCGGAGCTGGACGCGTCTTCGGAGGACGCAGCGCGCGCAGCCGAGGAAGAAGAGCGGGAGACCGAGGCGCAGACCGAAACCATGCCACCGTGATCAAGGCTCGCCGACGTCGGCGACGGGCGCGGACAGTTCCGGCAGCAGCGGCTGGAAGAGGGCCACGCCTTCGACCGGCCACTTCGAGTATTTCGAGTTCCGGGTGAGGAACGTCGCGAGGTCCTCGTCCACCACCCGCGCGTAGTGACCGCGCGCGGCGTGGCGGAGCCGGGTGCGCCGCCCCTTCTGAATGACGAAGCCCAGATGGGTGATGCGCGTCACCTTGTTGGGCCGGTCCGCGCGCACGACGACGAGGATCGTCCCGGTGGGGATCCTGCCGGCGATCCGGCGCACCTTGTCGAGCGGGATGAGATCGAACGCGAACTCGCCCCGGGGCTGCGCCTCCCGCGGGAGCATGAGCGCGCGGGACGAGCCCGACTGCCAGCTCTCCTCCGACAGCACCTTGCGGACGCGGACGGTGTCCCTGTCTCCGTACGCGCGGGTGACGTCGCGCAGGAAGCCCTTGCGGACGTTGTTGGGCAACCACTGTGCCTCCATCAGGTGGTTGCGGTCCTCGTACACGGGGCGTGCGCCATAGCGCAGCGCCTCCAGCAGCCGTGGTACCTCGACCGGAGTGGGCGCCAACCCCAGCGCCAGCGTCTGCTCGACGAAGGTGAGGCAATCCACCGCGTCGAAGCGGATCGGCGGATCGGGATCCACGCCCTCCCCTTCCCCGAGCGGAGAGTGGATGTAGGGCGTGTCGAGGAACGCCGCGCTGATCGCCTCGAGGCGAAGTGACAACGCGTCCCCCTCCTGCGGGCCGTGGACCAGCCAGTCGACGGTCGCCCTGGGCGCGGCCGACTGCGACAGCGACAGGAGGGCCGTGGCGAGCACCAGCGCGTTCACCGGATCCCCGCCTTCCGGAGGATCGCCTTCCTCCGCTCGTCGGTCAGCATGAGCGTCTCCAGCGCCTCCTCGAAGATCAGCTTGTCGTCCGGCTTCGACAGATGGGACGCCAGCACCAGCCACTCCAGCTTCGACGCATCCCCGCCCTGGTACAGGATCCGGGCCGCCGAAGCCGCCACCCGCCGGTCCGGGTCCTCGAGCTTCGGTTCGAGATGCGGCTTCGCCACCTTCGCGGGCAGCTGTTCGAAGAGCGCCACCCCCTGCCGGCGCACGAACCGGTCTTCTGATGCCAGCAGCCCCCCGGCAAACTCGAATCCCTGCCGGGCGCCGAGCAGGCACAGCCCACGCGCCGCGGCGAAGCGGGTCGCATCCGAACTCGACGTGAGGAATGCTGCGAGCGCCGAGGCGAGCCGGGTGTCGCCGCAGCGCCCCACGGCCTCGAGCATCGCCGCGCGGACCTCCGGCTCCCCTTCGATCTTCGCCGCCTCGAGAAGCAGCTTCCCGACCCGGCGGTTGTCGCGCGAGGCGCCCAGCGCCCGGGCGGCTTCGCGGCGGACGCCGAGGCTGCTGTCCTGTAGCAACGGAACGAGCACCGGGAGCTGCCGCGAGCGGATCCGCCCCAGCCCCTGTGCGCCGGACATCCGGATCGCCGAATCGGAGGACTGGGTGAACTCGACCAGCAGCGGCTCGGTGCGGGCGACCTCGAGTCCGGCCACGACCACCGCCACGTTGCGGCGGAGCTCGGCGTCATCCAGCACGTCCCACGCCTTCGCCAGCTCGACCGCCGCGAAGCGCTGCTCGCCGAGGTACTTCAACCGCGACAGGGTCGACCAGGGATTGGCGCCCGCCAGCAACCGATGCACCTCCGCCTGCGCCTCGACCCGATGATCCGAGGAGAGCAGACACACGGCGATGAGCGCGACGGCGGAAAGACGCACTTCGTGACCTTCCAACCACCCGTAACCACAAGTCAAATCCTTGACCGTCCTGTGTCCCCCTGACACTATCGCCGACGGCGGGCGCCCATGAGCGGCTGCCGTGGAACAGCCCATGCGACGACGACTTCCGGTTCTTCTGGTCCTGCTCGGCGCGCTTTCCGCGTGTGGTCCGGTGCAGTCCACCGCCTATCTTCTGGACGCAGATGTCGCCCTCGAAGCGGCGCGCACCGCCAACGCGGAGAAGTACGCGCCGTACGAGTTCACCGCAGCGCGCCTCTATCTGCACAAGGCGCGCGAAGAGGTCGGCTACTCCGACTACGACGTGGCCCTCGACTTCGCGAAGAAGGCATCGAAGTACGCCAACGAGGCGAAGAAGAGGTCCCTGGCCACCGTCGCCAGCGAAGAGGCGCCTCCCCCGTCCCCGCCCGGGGCTTCAGAATGAGACTCCCTGCACTCTTCGCGGTGACCCTTGCCTTCGGCGCATCGATGGGATGCGTCAGCGGGAACAAGATCCGCGCCGAATCCGAAGTGATCCGCGCGGAGATCGAGCGCGCCCGCCGCTCGGGCGCCTACCGCTGCGCCCCGCGCGAGCTGGCCTCGGCCGAAGCCAACCTCGACTTCGCGCTGGGCGAGCTGTCCGAAGGCTCCAGCCACCGCGCCTCCGAGCACATCCGCCATGCGGACACCGCCACCCGGAAGGCGCTCGCCCTGTCGAAGGACTGCGCGCCGAAGCAGGTGCTGGTGAAGGAGAAGCCGGTCGAAAAGCACATCGTCGTGCAGGTCCAGGCGACGGACAAAGACAGCGACACGATCCTCGACAAGGACGACGCCTGCGTCGCCGAGCCCGAGGACAAGGACGGCTTCCAGGACGAGGACGGCTGCCCCGACCTCGACAACGATCAGGATCAGATCCCGGACGCCGAAGACAAATGCCCCAATACAGCGGGCGCGCCGGAGACCCAGGGTTGCCCGCGTGAGGATGCGGACGCTGACGGTATCCCCGACGACGTCGACCGCTGCCGGGAACAGCCCGAGGACGTCGACGGCTTCCAGGACGAGGATGGCTGCCCCGAGGTCGACAACGACAACGACGGCCTGCTCGACACCGCGGACAAATGCCCGCTCGAGGCCGGCCCGCCGACGAACCTCGGCTGCCCCATCGTCGACAAGGACGCCGATGGCGTGAATGACGACGTGGACAGCTGCCCCGAGGAGCCGGAGGACAAGGATGGCTTCCAGGACGAGGACGGCTGCCCCGACCTCGACAACGACTCCGACGGTCTGCCCGATCCACAGGACAACTGCCCGATGGAGGCCGGTACCGCAGAAGCCAGCGGCTGCCCAGACCCCGACAAGGACGGCGACACCATCGTCGACCGGCTCGACGCCTGCCCCGACGAGCACGGCGTCGTCGAGGAGAAGGGCTGCCCGAAGCAGTACAAGATGGTCGTGGTGAAGAAGGACCGGATCGAGATCAAGCAGCAGATCAACTTCAAGACCGGCAGCCACAAGATCATCGGGCGCGACTCCACCGCGATCCTGGACGACATCGCCCAGGCGCTCCTGGACAACGCCAGCATCAAGAAGATCCGGATCGAAGGCCACACCGACTCGGTCGGCTCCGACACGTCGAACCTCCGCCTGTCGCAGCGCCGCTCGGAGGCGGTCATGGCCGAGCTGCTCAAGCGCAAGGTCGACCCGGGCCGGATGGAGGCCGTGGGCTTCGGCGAGTCCAGGCCGATCGCCTCGAACGGTACCAAGGCCGGCCGCGCGGAGAACCGCCGGACGGAGTTCAACATCGTCGAGCAGTAGCGCTTTCCTCAGCAGGGCGCGGTTCGTCTGGCACAGGCCAGGCGGTCCGCGCCCCCCGCTTTGCTAATGTCCCGGGGCGGAGGTGACGCGTGTCGATGCTGAAGCCGCACGGCGAAGAGGCAGCGCGCTGGCTCGAGGACAAGCTCCCGCATATGGAGGATGCCCTCGCGCCGCTCGTCGAGGAGAACTCCTTCACCGAGAACCGCGAAGGCGGGAATCGGGTCGGCGGGCTGCTGCGCGAGCTGTTACGGATCCCCGGAGTGAGCGGAGAGACGGTCTCCAGCGCCCGGTACGCGGACCACCTCGTGTTCCGCTCGGAGGCCTCCGAAGGCGAGGCGATCATCGGCCCGGTGGCGCTGATAGGGCACCTCGACACCGTGTTTCCGCCCGGGAAGTTCGAAGGCTACCGGCGGGACGGCGCGCTGCGACGCGGGCCGGGCGTGCTGGACATGAAGGGCGGGCTGGTCGTGATCGCGTTCGCGCTCAAAGCGCTCGCGGAGACCGGGGGACTGTCGAAGGTGGCGCCGATCCGGCTGGCGATCGTGTCCGACGAGGAGATCGGTTCGCCCGAAGGCGCCTCGGTGATCCGCAGCGCGATCGCGGGGAGCAAGGCGGCGCTGGTGTTCGAGTCCGGGCGCGCGAACGACGCCATCATCACCCGACGGAAGGGGACCGGCGCGGTGAACGCGGTGGCGCACGGCAAGGCGGCCCATGCCGGGAACGCCCACCGCGAGGGCCACAACGCGATCTGGGCGCTGGCGCGCTTCATCGATCGCGCGCAGCTGCTCACGGACTACCCGCGCGGGGTCACCGTGAACGTCGGGAAGATCTCGGGCGGACAGGGAAAGAATACCGTTCCGGACCACGCCGAGGCGGCGGTCGACCTCCGCTTCTGCACCCGGGCCGACGGCGAGTGGCTGGTCGACGCGTTCAAGCAGGCCGCGGACGAGGCCGCCAGCTCCGTTCCCGGCACGCGGATCGACATCCACGGCGGGGTCGCGCGCGAACCGCTCGAACGGTCCGAGGCGAGCGCGCAGCTCCTGGAGCTCTACGGCACCTGTGCGCGCGCCTCAGGCCTGCAGTTCAGCGAGTCTCCCCTCGTCGGCGGCGGCTCCGACGCGAGCACCTCGTCGTCGATGGGAATTCCCTCGATCGACGGGCTCGGGCCACGCGGGAAGGGCTTCCACACGGTGGACGAGCACATCGAGGTCGACACCCTCGTGCCCAAGGCGCAGGCCCTGGCGCGAATGCTCGTCGCGCTCTCTTGATTCGGGCTGGGCTCCATCGAAAAGCTGACGCTTCCCAGGAACAGCGAGGCGACCGACCGGCGGCGTGGATTGTCGACGCGAGTCTGGACGGACCTCAGCGGGCGCCCCGTCTGAGGAGCGTCGGCATTCGGCCTGCATTGCTCGCGGTCATGTACGTCTTCGGACCAGGCATCGAATCCATTCCCCTGATGCTGAGGAGCGCGCGAACATCGCTGGAACGTCAGGTCGCGTTCCGGACCTGGCTCGACCTCCAGCAGCTCATCCTCGCGCATGCGCTGCCCTCTGCGATCGGTGTGGAGACCCCGGACGGCAAGAGGTTGCGTCAGGAGCTGGCGGGCATCTGCGCGTTCGCGTTCACCCATCATGATGAACGGGAGATGGCCGAGCAGGAGTGGTTCCTGACCTGGCTCTCAGCCCGGGTCATCGAGAGCGAACCGCTGCTCCTCCTGGCGAGCCCGCTCGCGTGCGGCTTCGAGTTCATCAAGCCGTGGCTGGCCGCCTCCGTCGACCACCCGTGGCTGGACCAGCAGTGGACGCACGCGCGGGAGCTCTTCGAAGCGGCGAAGCCGGACGAGTTGTCGACCCACTTGAACCGGCTGATGACAGCGCGCACGAAGCAGGTCCTCGCGCTGGCGGAACTCGACGATCCGCGGCCCAGGCGATCCGGCCTCCACGCTCCCCTGAAGGAGATGATCCGCGTCAGGTCTCGAGTCCAGGGCCGACGGTCCCCTCGTTGACGCCTTCGATTCCAATCTGCTAGCGAGCCGACATGCCCAGGTTCGAGGTCTTCATCCCCGCAGCAGAGACGACTGGCTTCAACGTCACCTTCCGCGTCGACGCGGAGAACTGGATGGCGGCGCTGAAGACGGGCATGCAGAAGCTCGGTGAGCAGGGTTCGGCGGTGCAGAACATCCTGGTCGACATCCAGGACGACAACTCGGTGCACGTGACGGACTCGCAGAGCGGACGCGTGTTCCGGATTCGCGAGCTCTCCGAGGAGGAGGCCGCCCATGCGCAGGTCAAGCGCGCGTCCTCCACGCCCCCGCGTCCCATTCCGCTGACGCAGCCGGCTGCCTCTGTTCGGCCGAAGCTCGAGGACATCGATCCCTCCACGGCGCGTACCGTGATCGACGCCCCGGCGCCCGCGCTGCGCGACAAGACCGCGGTGATGCCGAACCCGTCGAGGGCCAGCGTGCAGCCGGCCCCCGCACCGGCGCAGCGGCCCGTGTCGAAGCCCCCACCTTCGCGCCGGTCGCATCACGACCCGGAGTCGGTGGTGGAGCTCGAAGCCCCCACCCGCCCGGTCGTCGGTCAGATCGGCCGCGCGCCGAAGAAGAACCGCCAGGAGGAGATCGAGGACCTGCTCGCCGAGGTCTTCGAGCGCGTCCAGGACGTCTACTCGAAGCCGACCATCGAGGACGCGCTGTACTTCATGCTGGATCTCGCGCTGGAGAAGCTCGGCGCCGAGTCGGGCACCGCGTTCTTCGCCGACGCGGCCACGGGCGATCTGACCTTCACCGCAGTGCGCGGGCCTCGGGCGAAGGAATTGCTGGACGCGAAGATGGTCGTCCCCGCCGGGACCGGCATCGTGGGCTTCTGCGCGACCGAAGGCGTGTCGCTGGCGCTCTCCGACGTGCAGAAGGATCCGCGCTACTACGCGGTCGTCGGCGAGAAGGTGAACTACGTCCCCCGTTCGGTGATCACCGCGCCGATGATGACCCACGGCCGCAGCTTCGGGTGCCTGCAGCTGCTCAACAAGAAGGGCGATCAGCCCTTCACCGAGGTCGAGATCGGCCTGCTCGCCTACATCGCCCACCAGGCGGCGATGTACCTGAACTCGCGCTAGGTCACTTCAGCAGCTCACGGAGCACGACCGTCGCGTAGGTTCCGCGGGGAAGGATCAGCTCTATCTGTAGATCGTTCCCCTCGGGGATCACCGTTGCGCCCTCCAGCGGCACCCGATAGGGGCGCCGGCCGCCTTCCGTCTCCCCGCGCCCGCGGCGCAGGTCGTCGATCGTCAACCCTTCGTCGGCGAGCAGCGC
>JBAWAM010000290.1:0-3018 GCA_049589315.1 Myxococcaceae bacterium | reverse complement strand
AGAGGGGGCACCCGGCCCGCCAGCGCAAGGGGACGGCCGAGGGCGAGCCCCTCGGCCGCCTCGGACGCTGCTTCGATGTCGCGCTGGAGCCTGCCAAGCATCACCTGGGTGGCTCCGTTCCCGGGCGGCTGCGTCAGGCGGGGGACCTCACCGGGGACAGGGTCTTCGGTGCGCAGGCGGAGGGCGATCTCCCGGGTGCTCGACGCCATCACTCCGAGCGCCCCGGTGACCCGGGCCTTCTCCTCCGGGGCTGCCCGCGCAAGCGCTCCCTCCAGCGCGATGCACGTGCCGAGGAGCTGTTCGGCGTTCTCCAGCAGTATCACCAGGCGTGCGCCGCGCTCGCTCTCGGTCTGCCTTCCGCGGCGGGTGCCGGTCAGCACGCGCCGCGCATTCTCGAGCGCCTCGCGGATGGAGGCCCGCTCCGAGTGTTGATCCGGGCTTCCCTGGTCGCCGGCGGCAAGCGACGCGGCGAGCGCGCCGAGGGTGTCGTAGCAGCGGGCGATGGCGAGCCGCGCAGGGCGGTACACCCGCACCGGCCAGAAGACGAGGGTGAGCAGCATTGCCAGCAGCCCACCGGACATGCGGGCTCCAGTGTTCGCCACCGCGACGAGCGGGTCGGCAGAGGGCATCCCGGAGGCGACGAAGAAGGTCACCGCCACGGCGATCCCCGCCGAGGCGGTGCCCGGGCCGCTCGCCTGACCCAGGCCGCAGGCGAAGACGAGGAGGAACGCCAGCGGCAACGTCGCGAGCGGCGCCATGCCGGCCAGGGTGCCGATGAAGCAGGACACTCCCCCCAGGAGGGTGACGCGGGCCATAGCCCAGGCCCGGTCCTGATAGGCGCCTCCCCTGTCCTGAAGCACCGCCTGAAAGCCGCCCAGGCTCAGCCAGGAGATCATCGGCGCCGGCAGGAGCGACGCCACCAGGAGCGGGCAGACGGCTACCACCCCGGCCCTCACGCCGGCAGGGAGGTCGGGGCGGACCGGGGCGAGGCGGATGAACTCCTTGACCGGTTGCGGGATCGCCATCGTGCCTGGCGAACTCTCGGCCTCGGCTCGGAGGGACGCAAACCGTTGAGCCGCGCACCGGGTCAGAAGTGGTAGTCCCACTCCTGGAAGGCGTTGCCCAGACACTGCCAGACCTGCACCGGGGTACCGTTGGCGGTGCCCCCGGCAGGGTTCCTTCGGAACGCCACCTATCGTTGATGATGCTCTACTTGTCCGGGCCGATGAGTCGGCTGAGGCTGATGTGCAGCTGGCTCTGGACCAGCGCGGCGAGACTTGCGAGCTCGTCCGGGCTGAGCTGGAGGCGGACGCCGAGCAGCCGGTAGGTTTCATCGAGCAATCGCTGCCTGACGGCGGTCACCCAGCGCGCCGCGGTGGCCCGATGCACCTGATAGGCGAGCCCAATCCGGTCGATGCTCAGCCCATCCACCACGTTCATCCGCAGGATGTTGCGGTCCTTCGCGCTCAGCGTGTCCAGCGCCACCCTGAGCGCCTCCTGGTACGCGTCCTGGTGGCGAGCCTTGAGGAGTGCCAGTTCGGGCGTCGCCTGCTCGATGCGCTCGGGAGTCTGCTCCAGGTCCACGTTCGCCTGCTGTCCGCCCTCACCGCGCAGGTCGAGCGCCACCCGCACGGCCGCGACGCGGACCCACGCGCCCAGGGGACCGCGGCCGGAGTACTCGGCGATGCGGGGCGGATGGCCGGGCCGACCGACCAGGAGCCGCTCCCGCAGCGACTGCCTGACCTCGTCGGCGAACCAGGGAGAAGGGTCGATGCGCGCCACGAAAGCGGGAACCTCCGAGAACACCTCGCGATCCAGCGCTGCGCAGGCCGCGGGGTCCTGTCGCGTGCATGCGCAGGCGAGGTAGAGGTCGACGTGCGACCCTGCGTGGGAGAGGCGGTCCAGGTGCTGCGCCAGTTCGTCGCGCGTGACGTCGACCTCGGGCCACCGGGCGCGGCCGAGTTCCCAGATTCGTTCCATGGCGTTTGCGGCCTAGCACGTCCTCCGGTTGGACTGAAAAACGCCCCCGACTGTGCTCTATCCGGGCAACATGTCCGGTCCTTGCCTGAGCGAGAACGATGTCCTCGCGTTCTACGACGGAGCGTTGTCCTCCGCAGCCATCGCACGTCTCGAGGCGCACGTGGATGCGTGCTCGAGCTGTCGACAGTGGCTCTCGGGGACCGCTGCCGCCCTGGGGATGACCGAGGCGCCCATGGGGCCCCCCGGAGGCAGCCTGCGCAGAGAGCAGATCGTCGCCGGCCGGTACCAGGTGGTGCGGTTCCTCGGGGCGGGCGGGATGGGCGAAGTCTACGAAGCGGAGGACCGTGAGCTCGGCGAGCGGGTGGCGCTGAAGACGGTGCGCGCCACCTTGAGCGACGAGCACCGCTCCATCGCGCGGCTGAAGCGGGAGGTCTCGCTCGCGCGCAAGGTCACCCACCCGAACGTCTGCCGCATCTTCGACCTGGGGACCGAGGAGGATAGCGCTTCGGGCCAGGTGGTCTTCCTCTCGATGGAGCTGCTCACCGGGGAGTCGCTCGCGACGCGGCTCGCGCGCGGGCGGATGACGGCGGCGGAAGCGCTCCCCGTGCTCGCGCAGATCGCGGAGGGGCTCGAGGCGGCGCACCGCGCGGGCGTGGTGCACAGGGACATGAAGAGCTCGAACGTGATGCTGGTCCCGGACGCGGACCGCGGCCTTCGCGTCGTGCTGACCGACTTCGGCCTGGCACGCACGGACGAAGTGCTCGATGCCGGGTTGTCCGAGCCGGGCATGCTCGTCGGGAGCCCGGCGTACATGGCCCCGGAGCAGGTGAGCGGCGGCCCGGTCACGTCCGCCATCGACGTCTACGCGCTGGGCGTGGTCCTCTACGAGATGGTCACCGGTCGGCTGCCGTTCCCGGCCGAGAACCCGCTGTCGTGCATGACAAAGCGGCTCCATGAGCCGCCGCCGTCGCCCGGAATGCTCGTGCCCGACCTGCCGTCTGCCTGGGAGACCGCAATCCTGCGTTGCCTCGAGAGGGA
>JBAWAM010000289.1:0-4317 GCA_049589315.1 Myxococcaceae bacterium | reverse complement strand
GTCAACGAGCGGCGCCTCCTGGGCGAAGGCGATCGACGCCACCGCGCCGGCGGTGTACGGCCCGAAGCCAGGGAGGGTGCGCAGCGCCTCGGCCGACGCGGGGAGCTTGCCGCCGAACCTCGTCACGATCTCCTGCGCCGCCCGGTGGAGATTGCGTGCGCGCGAGTAGTACCCCAGCCCACTCCACAGGGCGAACACGTCCGGCAACGGCGCTGCCGCGAGCGCCTCGACCGTGGGGAAGCGCTCGAGGAAACGTTGCCAGTACGGAATGACGGTGACGACCTGGGTCTGCTGCAGCATCACCTCGCTGAGCCAGATCGCGTACGGGTCGCGGGTGCGCCGCCAGGGGAGGTCGCGCTGGTGCCGGTCGAACCACGACAACAGCGCTGCGCGGAGGGCGGGGAGATCCATCGAAGGCGGGGAATGTACGCTACGCTGGAGGCATGGCGAAGGTCCTCACCAACGACTTCTCGTGGTCGAAGAGCCGGCACGAGAAGTTCTCCGAATGTCTGCGCGCGTACTACCTCTACTACTATCGCTCGTGGGGTGGGTGGGACGCGCGCGCACCCGAGGACATCCGGCAGCTCTACCTCCTGAAGAAGCTGCACAACCGGTACACGTGGGCGGGCGGCGTCGTGCACGACAGCATCAAGCAGACGCTGCTCGCGTATCGCGGAGGGCGGGACGTCGATCCGAACGCGATCATCTCCCGGGCGCACGTGCAGATGCAGCAGGACTATCGCCACTCGGCCAGCAAGTCGTACCGGCAGCAGAAGCTCCGGAAGGAGTTCAGCGGTCTCGCCGAACACGAGTACGACGTCCCGGTCACGGCCGAGGAGTGGAAGGCGAACTGGGAGACGGCACGCGTGGCGCTGACGTGGTTCTTCGGGTCTCACTGGCCCCAGACCGCGCGGAGCCTGCGCCGGGAGCAGTGGCTCGAGGTCGATGAAGGCATCGAGTACTCGAGCTTCCACGTCGACGGGGTGAAGGTGTTCGCCATCCCGGACTTCGCCTACCTCGACGACGCCGGTCACCCGGTGGTGGTGGATTGGAAAACCGGGCGGGCGCGGGAAGGGTACGACGATCAGGTGCTCGGGTACGTCCTGTACCTGTCCACCCGGTATGGCTTCGAGGTCGACCGGGTGAAGGCTGCGCTCGTCTACCTCAATGACGGCGTGGAGCAGGAGGTCGGCGTCGACGTCCCGGCGATCGCCGGCTTCAAGCAGCGGATGAAAGACAGCGTCGACCGGATGCGCGCGCTGCTCGCGGATCCGAAGGCGAACGTGCCCCACCCCGAGTCCTTCTTCCCGATGACCGAGGACCCGGCCGCCTGCGCGCGGTGCGTGTTCCGGCGGGTCTGCGGTCGCGAAGGCGCGCGCGTTCAGGTCGCGTAGCAAGGACCGGGCGCCTGCCTGCCACGTGGCTTGCAACACACCTCCTGCGCTCGGAGCTTGAATGCGAGGAGGTGAAGGCCATGTCGATACACGACCTGCAGGAAGAGCCAGAGAGCACGCTCGGCAGCAAGCCGATGCACGAGCAGACCCAAGTCCCGCGCGGCGACATGCCCGAATTCGGTGCGTCGCACCTGCGCCACGAGGAGGGCGAAGAGACGGAGGACGGGCGCGAGATCCGCGCGCACGACGACATGGAGGAGGCGGGCTACATGCCCCCCGTCCGGGGCGAAGGCGACGAGATGTAGGGCGCCTTCAGTCCGCGATGTGCTCCGGCTGCCCTTCTTCGGCAGCTCGGGCCTGGACGAGCACACGAAGGGCGTCGGTGGTCGTGAAGATTCCGGCCACCTCGCCCCGTGAGAGGACGACGCTGGAGCCGAACCGGCCCTCGACCATCGCCAGGGCCGCCTCCTCGATCGGCGTGTCTGGTTCCACCGTGTAGATGTCGCGGATCATGACCTCGCCGACCGCGATGTCGGTCGGGTCGATGCCGTGGGCGATCTTCGCAATGCAGAGGTCGCGCTCGGAGAGGATCCCCACGAGCTTGCCGTCATCCACCACGGGCAGGTGCCGCACCTTGAGGCTCTGCATGATGTCGTACGCCTCGGCGATCGAGCACCTCAGGTTCACCGTCTCGGGCGCTGGGGTCATGAACTCTCGGACGGGACGGGAGTTGAACGGCATGTCGGCGCCTCCGGGCTTCTTCCGAATGTGCGCATCGCGCCGGTCGCCGAAGCGAGCGTTCTGGGAGCCGCTGGACCGACCGCTCGCCGACTCACGCACAGGCCGACCGCCGCGCCCCGTGGCCCGTCCCCGCTGCAGTCGAGGTGACCACCTTCACACGCGTATCGGACAAGCCCGGAGGTTGCGATGAACTGTGAGGTCTGCGGAAACGACTATGACAAGGCGTTCCAGGTCACCATGGCTGGAAGCGCGCACACCTTCGACAGCTTCGAGTGTGCGATCCACGCGCTCGCGCCCAGGTGCTCGCACTGCAACACGCGCATCGTGGGACACGGGATGGAGAAGAGCGGAAAGATGTTCTGCTCGGCCCACTGCGCCTCGCAGGAGGGCGTGACCGAGATGCGCGATCGGGTCTGAGCCTGGCCGGCGAGGCCGGGCTCAGCGGCCGCCGGCGATCCGGCGGACCACCACGCCCGCTGCGGCCATCCCGAAGACGCTGGTGACGAACGCCACCGATCCGTTGATCTGGGTCCGGTGATCGCAGGTGTGGAATTCGTTCTCCTTCGACGGGCAGACGCAGAGAAAGCCCTCGTGCGCGGCGTCGTAGGTGAGGGGGATGGGATCCCGCGGCGGCTCCATCGAGTACACCGCGGTGATGCCGGTGGGCCCATCGGTGTTCACGCCGTACTTCCGTCGCAGGAGCTTGCGGATGTCCTTCGCGAACGGGTCCATGTGCGTCTCGCAGAGGTCCTCGACGCGGACCCGGGTCGGATCGAGCCGGCCGGCCGCGCCCATCGAGCTGACCACGGGGATCCCCAGGGTCACGCACCGGTGGAGCAGGTGCAGCTTCGCCTTGACGTTGTCGATCGCGTCGACCACCCAGTCGTAGCGCCCCGGCGGAAGCAGCTCGTCGGCGAGCTCCTCGCGGTAGAAGTCCTTCACCGCGGTGACGTCCACGTCGGGGTGGATCTGCTTGCAGCGCTGCGCCATCAGCTCGGCCTTGGACTTGCCGACCGTCGACACCGTCGCGTGGAGCTGGCGGTTGGAGTTGGTGACGCAAACGTCGTCGAAGTCGACCAGCGTCAGGTGACCCACGCCGCTGCGGACGAGGCCCTCGACGGTGTAGCTGCCCACGCCGCCGAGGCCGAACACGACGACCCGGGCGTTGGCCAGGCGTTGCATGCCGTCGTCGCCAATGAGGCGTCCGGTGCGGTCGAAGCGGCGGTGGAGCTTGAACTCCTTCGCAGGCGGGGTGGATGGGGCGGGGGACGGGCTGTGAAGTGCGGTGCTGCTCATGGCGCTACTCCGAACGGGGATGGGCCCCGGAATCTGCCGGGAAGGGATACCGGAAGAACCGGCGTGCCGTCTCGGTCGTCGTGTGGGCAAGCGCCTCCACCGGCAGGTCCAGCGTCTTCGCGACCGCCTCGGCGATGTGGGGCAGCCAGGCAGGCTCCGAACGCTCTCCCCGGTGCGGCCAGGGGGCCTGGTCCGGCGCGTCGGTCTCCAGCATCAGCCGGTCGAGCGGTACCGCCTGGAGCGCGGCGATAGGCTTGCGCGCCTCGGGCCAGCTCACCGGCCCCGCGAAGGAGAAGTAGCAGCCGCGCCCGGCGTAGAACTTCGCCAGGTCCGGCCCGCCGCTGTAGCTGTGCAGCACCACGCCTGCCTCTGGGAGCGGCTCGTTCTTGAGGAACTCCACCATCGCGGGGTGCGCCCGATAGACGTGCACGAGCAGCGGCAGGCCATGCTTCCGGGAGAGCTCGAAGTGTCTGCGCAGTACCCGCACCTGCCGCTCCATGGGCGCGCCGGCGGCGGAGGGGCCGTCCAGCCCGCATTCCCCGACGGCGATCGCCTTGCCCTCGGAGAGCAGCGCGTCGAGCAATTCGAGCGAGGCGTCGTCGGTGTCCTCCGGCAGTGACGGGAGCGCCTGGGGGTGGATCCCCAGGCCCGGCTTGATTCGGGCGTCCCGGGAGGCGAGCTCCAGCAGGGGACGCCACTCCTCCGGCTCGACGCCCGGCACGACGATCCCGCACAGTCCGGCCTCCCACGCGCGGGCCAGGACCGCATCGAGATCGTGTCTGAAACGGGACGCGTCCAGGTGGCAGTGCGTGTCGACGAGCGGCAGTTCCAGGACAGACCTCCTCTGGCGTAGAAAAGAAAGCGCCGCAGCGTCATCCGCTGCGGC
>JBAWAM010000288.1:0-13206 GCA_049589315.1 Myxococcaceae bacterium | reverse complement strand
GCCCAGCTTGAGGTGAAGCCCCACGACCACCGGGTCGACGGTGGCGGCCACGTTGTCCACGTTGGAGAAGAGGACGTGCCGCACCCCGCGCCGATAGAGCTCGGGGCCGACGCCGCTCTCCTTGAACGCGCGGTAGAAATCTCCGTGCCCCGAGGGCGCAAGCGACGGCTCTCCATGCTCCAGGTAGATGTCGAAGGACTCGGTCAGGCGGGGCAGCATCTGCTGCTGGAAGAAGTGCACCTCCCCCAGTCGGTTCTCCTCCTTCAGCCGCTCGCGCAGGCCCTCGTCGGTGAGCACGGAGGTCATCAGCGCCACCGGCACCTGCTTTCCATGGCGCTGCCCGATCATCCGGGTGTCCTCGAGCTTCAGGTCGAGGAAGGTCCGGCCGTCCAGCACCTCCACCAGCCCCTTCACCGCACCGCCGAAGCGGGTCCCGGCGCCGCCGGCGACGATCACGCAGCCCACTTCACCTCTGCGAAGGGCCTCTTCCCCCAGGCGCGTACACTCGGCGTGCTCCGGGGTTCCAGGCTTCGGCAGCGGGACGATGTCACCGGCGCGAGGAGCCTCGAGCGCGTCTTCGGGCAGCGCCGCCGCAACGAGCTCACCACGACGGAGCTTCTCGACCAATCGCTGAAAGCGCTCTGTGTCGTATGAAGTTGAAGCCATGGCGCCTTCCTACACCGGGGATCAGCGCGCGTGCCACAGGGGACGACCCGAAGTGGGCACGGTGGAACCCTGAAGCTCGGCCCAGGCCTCGGAGGGCAGCTGGAACCAGCGCAGGTGTTCGAAATCGGCGGTGACTTCGAGCGGCTCGACCTGCACCGTCGCCGCCTCCGCCGCGGCCGCCTCGAACAGCCGCTTCGCCTCCTCCAGGTAGCTCTCCAGCACCCATTCGGGCTCGGTGGCGCGGCGCGAGCGGTACTGCAGCTTGCCAGAGCGATAGGAGATGTCGCACAGGCGCATCGCGGGATCGGGGCGGCCCTTCCGGTGAAGCCACAGCCCGGTGTGCGGATCGAAGCGGTAGTGCGGCAGCAACTTCCATCCGTCCCGAGCGACGAGGTGGACCGCCTGCAGGATGAACTCGAACACCGCATCCGACAGGAAGTAGTTGAAGTTCACCCGGACCCAGCCCGGCTTGATGCCTTCGCAGCCCCGGACGATCTCCCGCTCGAACTCGCGCGAGGTCTCCAGGTCGATCCCCAGCAACCGATGCCCGTAGGGGCCGGCGCAGGAACACCCCGCGCGCGCCTGGATCCCGAACAGGTCGTTGAGCAGCGTGGCCACGAAGTTGTGATGCATGTAGCGGTCGCCGTGGCGCAGCACGAACGAGACGATCGACAGTCGCCACGCGTCGCGGTTTCCCAGGATCTCGATGTCGGGGTTCTGCGCCCAGCTGCGGATCGCGCGCTGGATGAAGTCGTGCTCGCGCGAGCGGATCGCCTCGACGCCGACCGCCTCCTTGAGCTGGAACACCAACCCGGCCCGGATCGACTCGATGATCGCCGGCGTCCCGCCCTCCTCGCGGTGCTCTACGTGGTCGAGGTAGCGGTGCTCGAGCGTATTGACGTAGGCCACGGTTCCGCCTCCGGGCACGGCCGGAACCTGGTTGCGGAACAGCTTGCGCTTCGCCACCAGCACGCCGGGCGTCCCCGGACCGCCGATGAACTTGTGCGGCGAGAGGAAGATCGCGTCCTTGTAGACCAGGTCGCCGTCGGGGCCGTCGTCCCGCATGTTCATCTCGATCTTCACGTACGGCCCGGCCGCTGCGAGGTCCCAGAACGACAGCGCCCCGTGCTTGTGCAGGAGCGCGGCGATGTTGCGCATGTCGCTGCCGATGCCGGTGACGTTGGACGCGGCGGAGAAGCTGCCGATCTTCATCGGCCGGTCGGCGTACTTCTTCAGCTCCTCCTCGAGGCACTGCAGCGAGATGTGCCCGTCGGAGTCCTCGCGGATCGTGACCACCTCGGCGATCGACTCTCGCCACGGCAGCTCGTTGGAGTGGTGCTCGTACGGGCCGATGAACACGACCGGGCGTTCGTTGCGCGGGATCCGGGCGCTCAGCTCGTAGCGCCTGTCGAGTTCCCGCGGCAGCCGGAGGTTCATGCAGTCGATCAGCTTGTTGATCGCGCCGGTCGCTCCGGAGCCGCAGAAGATGACGACGTCCTCGTCCGTCCCGCCCACCGCGTTCTTGATGATCTGCCGAGCGTCCTCGCGAAACCGCGTCGTCTGGAGCCCGGTGCCGGAGGACTCGGTGTGCGTGTTCGCGTAGAGCGGCATCACCTCGTTCCGGATGAAATCCTCGAAGAACGAGAGGGAACGGCCGGACGCGGTGTAGTCCGCGTAGGTGACTCGCCGCGGACCAAAGGGACCTTCGAGCACCTGGTCGTCACCGATGATTGAAGCGCGGATCGTCTCGATCAACCGCTCAGGGGCGTCTTGGATGGAGGGCACGCGGTTGGTTTAGCCGCGCGCGGCCCCGGCGGACAACTCGGAGGGGGCGCCTTTCCTACCTTGACCGCGGGAGCGCTATCGGCTGCGGGAACGCGCGCTGCGGCCGCTTGACTTCCGGGCGCCTCCCGTGCGGGAGGTTCGACCTGTGGTGGTGCGGGGGCGAGCCGTCTTCGCCGCGGTCCGACGCACCGTGGTCTTCTTGCGCGCTGCCGTCGTCTTCGCCCGCGTGGCGGTGGGCTTCTTGCGGGCACCCGTCCTCGCGGCAGCGGCCTTTCCCCGGGCGGGGGCCTTCTTCGCGGCGGTCGTCCTCCTCCGGGCCGTAGTCGTCCGCGCGCGCGCGGCGCCGCCGGTGCGCGCAGCCTCCTTGCGCCTGCGTCGGGGCGGCTGGACCAGCCTGCCGGTCTCGACGTTCACCGACTCGCGACTGATCAGCTTGTTGAAGTTGCTCTGCTGGCCGCGCGTGGTGGTCTCCTCGACGACCAGCGCCAGGTTCGTCTCCTCGAACTTGTCGAACCACTCGTCCCAGCTCACCGGCCGGAGCTTCTCCTCGCCAACGTAACCGGGCAGGTCGAGCCGGATGATGCCGATGTCGCGGCGGCTGCCGGTGCCGCGCACACTCACGGGACGGGCGCTCCGCGCTTCGGCCCAGCGTTGGATCTCGTCATGTTCGACCAGGACGTGGCTCTTTCGATTCGCCATGTCTCGCAAGGTGTCCATGACCCGCCCGCTGCGCGACCCTCGCACGAGGGCTCGCCTGGCCGGCCCCGTCATTTCCCGAAGCCGCGCGGGCGCTTCGCCAGCTTGATCTCCGCGCTCTGCTCCCGCCCCCCGCGCAGCAGGTCCAGGTTGACCTCCTGCCCAGGCTTCATCGCGGCGACGTTGCGGGACAGCTCCGCCGCGTGTTCCACCGGCGTTTCGTTCACCGCCACCACGATGTCTCCGGGGCGAACGCCCGCCTGGGCCGCCGGGCTGCGAGGCTCGACGCTCACCACCACTGCCCCCCTGGCGTCCTCCGCGTTCACCGCCCGTGCAATGGTCGGGGTGAGATCCTGGATCGCCACGCCCAGATAGCCGCGGTCGACCTTGCCCTCCTTCACGAGCTGCGGGAGCAGCGCCTTCGCCAGGTCGATGGGGACGGCAAAGCCAATCCCCTGCCCGCCCGCGACGATCGCCGTGGCGATCCCCACCACCCGTCCGTCGAGATCGAACAGCGGCCCTCCCGAGTTCCCGGGGTTGATGGCGGCGTCGGTCTGGAGGAACTCGTCGAACGGCCCTGCGCCGATCACCCGCGACTTGGCGGAGACAATCCCGCCGCTGACGCTGAACTCCAGCCCGAACGGGTTCCCGATCGCCACGACGTAGTCACCGACGCGCAGCCCATCCGAGCTGCCCAGCTCCGCGACCGGAAGCGGTTCGCGCACGTCGCGCAGCTTCAGCACCGCGATGTCCGCTTCGGGGTCCCGGCCGATCACGTCGGCGCGGAACTCCACGTCCTGTCCCGTGCGGACCAGCACCTCCTCTGCGTTCTCGAGGACGTGGTTGTTGGTGAGGACGAGCCCGGAGGCATCGATGATCACCCCGGACCCCATCCCGAGCGGTTCATCCTGCGGACTGGCGGCCGGCGGGCGCTGCCTTCTGCCGGCGAAGTAGTCGCGCCATTGCTGTTCGGATCTGCCGGCCGAAGCGCGCGTCCGCGCCTCATCCAACGTCGTCACGCCGACCACCGCGCCTTTCACGTGCTCCACCAGAGGCGCCAGGGAGGGCATCTCTTTCGGCGCCGGGGCGCTCACGACCCGCGGTCGGAACGAGGCCGGATCCGGTCGCGCCGCCTGCACCGCCGGAGCGCGCGGTTCGGGCTGCGGACGCTCTTCGTCGCACGCGCTCCAACACACGCAGGACACTGCCACCAGGATCCATGCTCGGGACATCTCGCCTCCCGCGCAGAACGTGGGCAGCGCCCCGCACGCTCACAACGCCCGTCCGACCGGCCGGGCACTCTGCAGCTCAGCAGGCCACGGCGGAGGTGGGGTCAACGCGGACCTCCGACGCCGGTGCGATATCCGGCACCTTGACGTGCGCGGCGAGCCTGACATGTTGCGCGCCCCCATGCCCGTTCTCCGAGGATCCATCACGCTCGCCCGCTTCCGGGTGGAGCTCGCCCCCGATAGTCCCAAAGACCCTGCGAAGTGGCTCGCGCGGGGACTGCGCACCAAGGCGTTCGAGCCGCTCGATCCGCGCAAGCCGGACGAGGAGCGCGCCGCCGGCTTCGTCGAACTCGAGGACCCGGACGCGGTGGAGTTCAGCCCGGGCCGCCTGTACCAGGGCGAGCACGCGCTGTTCGCCTGGCGCATCGACACGGTCCGGATCCCCGGCGCCGCCCTCCGTTCCGAGCTGGAGAAGTGGGGCCACGCGTTCACGAAGGAGAAGGGGCGCTCTCCCAGCCGGGGCGAGAAGGCCGAGTCGCGCGCGGCGATCCGCCAGACGCTCCGCTCGCGCACCGTGCCCGGCACCGCCGTGCACGACGTGAGCTGGAACCTGCGCGAGGGCACGCTGTTCGTGTGGGCCTCGTCGCGAAAGGTGGTCGAAGAGATCCAGATCGCGCTCGAGGAGGCGGCTCCGGTGCGCCTCGTTCCGATGACCCCGTCGGCGAAGGCGAAGCAGAACGAGGTCCCGGACGATGCGTTGAAGCCCACCGCCGAGCTGCTCGGCGTCGCAGAATCGGAGGTGCCGCATGGCCAGGCGTGAGAAGGCGCGCGAGGAAGCCCGCTTCATGCGCGGCGACGTCGGCGTGGACGGCGAGGCGACCGAAGAGCAGAAGGACGAGCAGCAGGTCGAGCAGGACAAGGCGCGCGAGTCGCTGCTGCGCAACCGGACCTGGCTCGGACGCGAGCTCCTGACGTGGCTGCTCTGGCGCTCCGATGCGGGCGGCCCCCTCATCGAATACGACGGCGCCGGGGTCGAGGTGCTCTTCACCGGACGGGTGGTGCTTCGCGGGCTCCACGGTGAGGTCCACGAGCTCATCGCGCGCGGAACGATGGCGCCCTACTCCGAGCAGGTTCGGCATGCGCTGGCGCGCGGCCTGCTGATCCACTCTGCGCGGGTGCGGGTCACGCACGGCGAGCGTGCGTGGGAGGCGACGATCGACGCGGAGTTCCTCGACATCAAGTCGGCGAAGCTCCCCGAGCTGCTCTCGGAGGCGGACGACGACCGGGTGACCGAGCGCCTCGATCTCACCGAACAGCTCTCGACCATGGTCGATCTTCTGGTCGACGAGTTCATGTCCGTACGGACGACCGCGGCCTGGCGCAAGCGCGTGGTGCCCGCGCTCCGCGCCTGGATCGAGGGCACGGGCGAACGGCCGACGCAGATGGCCCGGGCCGCTCGAGCGCGCTGAAGGCTACTGCTCCGGGGACATCGAGCTCCGGATGTCGTAGGTCGTCCCGCCGGTGCGAGCGCGCTCCACTTCGTAGAGCAGGTCGCGCAGGAAGCTGTCGCGCTGGTGGGGGTCCATCTCGCTCGCGATCCTCGGGAGGACCACGTGGAGCAGGTGGAACTGCTGGTCGCTGGAGAGGTCGAGCACGCGATCGACCAGGTCCTCGATCACGTGGCGCGTTTCCCCGCGCGCGGCCGGTTCGCGCTCCCGATCGGGGGCGGTGTACTGACGCGACGTCTCGTCGTGGTGGTCGATCGCTTCGCGGATCTCCTCACGACTGCGCAGGTCGCCGGGTCCGATGCGGGTATTGCCCATCTTTGCGTCCCTCCAGGGTCCACCCTGAAGGCTGCGCACGGGAAAGGGGACAGGCTTTTTCCGGCCGGAAAAGTAGCCTGTCCCCTTTTGCGTCCCCACCTTCGTCGCATGCACCGCGGAATGGAATTGCTCGAGGGACTCCCGGAGATTTCACCTGACGACGCCGACGAACGGGTGCTGCGCGTGTTCGACGAACAGTGCCGGAAGCTCCGGGTTCCGGTCGTCGACCGCATGTTCCGCACCCTGGCGAACTTCCCAGAGCTCCTCGAAGCCTCATGGAATGCTGTACGGGACGTCGTGGGCACGCGCGAGTTCGAACAGGACGCGGATTGGATCCGCGCGACGGCGGTGCTGGAGCCGGTGCCGATAGGGCGGGACGTCCGGTCCCACGCCGGCGAAGAGCTCGATCGGCTGCGCGCGGTCACCGACACGGTACACTACGCGCTGCCGAAGATGCTGCTCGTCGCCACCGCCTTCGAGGCGATGATGCACACGCGCCGCGCCGATCAACACGCCCCACCGGAGGAGCACCTGGACAAGGCGCCGCTGCCTCCCGGACCTCCGCCGGGGATGGCCACGTTTCGCACCATCTCGCCCAGCGACGCCGACGGCCAGGTGAAGGAGCTCTACGAAGACATCCAACGGGTCCACGGCCACGCCACCGTCACCACCTGGTTCCGGGCACTGGCCACCCGACCGGACTTCCTCGACGCGGTCTGGGACGAGCTTCGCCCCATCGTGGGCTCCGAGCCCTGGCTCCGACGCAAGCGGCTGCTGCTCAACTCGGCCGAGGCGATCGTGCGCGAATGGGACCTCCCGGATCTGCCCCCGTCCTTGATCTCGCCCGACGCCCGGGCGGTGGTCTCCGCGTACCGGAGCGTGCTGGTCCCCGACGTGTTGATCGACGCCTGCCTGGTGAAGGGGATGCTGGATGGCGGGCGGGCCGCCTATCACTCCAGATTCAGCGCGGTAGCGCCGTCGCCATGATAGGGACGGCCGCATGGCCCCCGTCTCCCGAACCCACCACCCTCATCCGTTCCTACCCGTCTGCCGGGCGGACATGGAGGCGCGCGGCTGGGACGAGCTCGACGTCGTGATCGTCTCGGGCGACGCGTACGTGGATCACCCTGCCTTCGGGCCCCCGCTCATCGCCCGGTTCCTGGAGAAGCGCGGCTTCCGGGTGGGGTTGCTCGCGCAGCCGGACTGGCACTCTGCCGAGCCGTTCAAGGCCCTGGGCCGGCCCCGCCTGTTCTTCGGCGTCGCGGCCGGGAACATGGACTCGATGCTGAACCGCCTCACCGCGCAGAAGACGAACCGCTCGGAGGATCAGTACAGCCCGGGTGGGCGCACCGGCATGCGTCCGGACCGCGCGACCATCGTCTACGCGCAGCGCTGCCGCGAGGCGTATCCCGAGGTGCCCATCGTCCTGGGCGGGATCGAGGCCTCGCTCCGTCGCATCGCCCACTACGACTACTGGAGCGACAAGATCCGCCGGTCCATCCTGATGGACTCGAAGGCGGACCTGCTGGTCTTCGGGATGGGCGAGCGCCCGATCTGGGAGGTGGCGGATCGCCTCCGCCGCGGCGAGCGCTTCGAGGACCTCCGCGACGTGCGCGGCACCGCGTACATCATCGGCGACGCGGAGATGAAGCAGCACGAGGCGGATCCTGCGCGGATGGCCTCTGACCGGAAGGCCGTGGTGCTGCCGTCGTACGAAGAGGTCGTCGCGGACAAGCACGCCTTCGCGAAGATGTCCGGCGCCCTCCAGCGCGAAACGAACCCGGGCAACGCGCGCCCGATGGCGCAGCGACACGGCGATCGGGCGGTGTACTTCAACCCGCCGTCCCGCCCGCTGGACGACGGCGATGGCGCCGACGCGAAGGGCGACGTGGTGCCCATGGACGAGCTCTACGACCTCCCGTTCAACCGCGCGCCGCACCCGATGTACACGGAGCGGATCCCCGCGTTCGAGACGGTGAAGCACTCGATCGTGCTGATGCGCGGCTGCTTCGGCGGTTGCAGCTTCTGCTCCATCACCGAGCACGAGGGCCGGGTGATCCAGAGCCGCTCGCAGAACAGCGTCCTCCGCGAGATCCGCTCGCTGCGCCGGATGGGGGACTTCCGTGGGACGCTGACGGACCTGGGCGGCCCCACGGCCAACATGTACCGGATGCAGTGCAAGTCGGAGGCGATCGAGAGCCGGTGCCGGAAGCTCTCCTGCGTCCACCCCGGCGTCTGCGAGAACCTCCAGACGGATCACGGTCCGCTGATCGACCTGATGCGCGCGGTCCGCAAGGAGGACGGGGTCAAGCACGTCTTCATCGCCAGCGGCGTGCGCTACGACCTCGCCGAGCGGTCGCCGGAGTACGTGAAGGAGCTCGCCACCCACCACGTCGGCGGCCACCTCTCCGTCGCACCGGAGCACGCGTCACCGCGGGTGCTGGAGAAGATGAAGAAGCCGGGCATCGCCAGCTTCGAGCGCTTCCAGACGATGTTCGCCTGCGCGAGCGAGGACGCCGGCAAGGAGCAGTACGACATCCCCTACTTCATCAGCGGCCATCCCGGATCCGAGCTGAGCGACATGGTCGAGCTCGCGCTGTGGCTGAAGAAGAACGGCAAGCGCCCGCGGCAGGTGCAGGACTTCATCCCCACCCCGATGTCCATGGCGACCGCGATGTACTACTCGGGGTACGACCCGCTGACGCTGGAGCCGGTCTACACGGCGCGCGGCCTCCGCGAGAAGCGGCTGCAGAAGGCGCTGCTGCTCTACTGGAACCCCGAGCATTGGCCGCTGGCGCGTGAGGCGCTGACGCTGGCCGGACGCGAGGACCTGATCGGACGTGGGCCGGAGTGCCTGGTGCCGCCCGAATCCCACGCGGAGAGGGCACGCAACGTCCGGCCCGGGGGAGAGCGGAAGCGCTCCCGCACGTAGCGTTCGCTGCTAGCATGTCGCGCCCACTGCTCGCGGAGACTGACAGGTGAAGGAGAACTCGGTGGCTATCGACTGCGTGGTGCTCGACTTCGACGGGACGTTCACCCAGGTGGAGGAAGAGGCCGCTCCCTTCGAAGAGGTCTACAGGTCGAACGTCGCGGACCTCCTGGGTCGGAACGTGGACGAGGCATGGCAGCGCGAGGCCGCCTGGATCCGCGGTCGCCCCAACGAGTTCGGCTGGAACGTCGACGGCAAGATCGTGGCGCCGGCGACGTCGGACCCGTACCTGCTCTCGACGGCGATCGCCCACCGGGTCTTTGACGCCGCCGGCGTCCTGAAGAACCGGGTGTTCCGGGCGGAGATCGCCCAGGCGCTGTATCGGGAGGCCTACAAGTACACCCGGACCAGCTTCAAGCCGGAGGCGAAGCGGGTCCTGGAGGCGCTCCTCGCGACGGACGCCCGCGTCTTCGTGGTGACGAACTCCCACACCGAGGTGGTGGCCCGGAAGCTCGACGAGCTGAACCCGACCGGTCGGGAGCGCCTCGAGGTGGTCGGCGACGCGAAGAAGTACGTGATTGACGAACCCGTGCTGGGCCCTGACGACGGCGCCTTTGCCTCGGTGCCGGAGACCCGCGACCTGCCCGGCCTCCCCCGCCCCGTGTATCTGCGCCGCGGTCGTTACTACGAAGCGCTCCGCCGCATCTGGAATGAGACCGGGGCCTGCGCCGAACGGACCCTCGTGTGCGGCGACATCTACGAGTTGGATCTTGCGCTGCCCGAAGCGCTCGGCGCGCACATCCACCTGATCGTGGGCGCCTGCACCCTGCCGTTCGAACGCCACGCGATCGAAGTCGCCGGCGCGCGCGGCGGCATGAGCCCAACGCTCGAAGCCCTCCCGGCGCGACTGCGCGCCTGACCAGCCGGCTCAGACCGTTCTGCGGCGGGCGCCTCCTCTCGTGGCGTTGAGGATCAGCCTCAACGCGAACACGAAGAGCACCGCGCCGATGATCGCCGGGATGATTTGAATCCCGCCTATCACCGGGCCGAAGCTCAGCAGCATTCCGCCGAGCCAGGCGCCCACCAGGCCGGCGACGATGGAGCCCACCCAACCGCCGGGGACCTTCGCGCCCGCGAGCATCTCGCCGATCGCGCCTGCGACGAACGCGACGAGCAGCAGAATCAGGAATCCGAGCAGATCCATGTTCTCCTCCGCCTTTGAACGTGGGGGCTCTCGGGAGCGGTCGCTAGATGCGTCCCCAGCCCGACCCGTGCTCGGCTGCAAAGGTTCCTTACAAGCAACGCCGGTCGGCCAGGCCCGATGATGGGGTATGCCTATCTCGCACATTTCCGGTCATCGCCCCCTCCCGTCGTCGCCCTCCCTGAACGTCGCCCAGCCCGCGTCGAACACGGGCAAGGCGTCCCCGGCCCGTGCCGGCTGGGCGTCGGAATCGACCTTCGAGCCCTTCAAGTTCCTGGGTGAGGTCGCCGCCGAGAAGAAGCAGGTCGAGCTCGAGCTGAAGAACGGCACCCCTTCCGCGGACCGCATCGCCCGGCGCTTCGTGAACGGCAGCGCCGAAGGTCCGAGCGTCGCGGTCCTCCACGTCGACGATCTGCTCCGGAAGTACGACGCCGCGCCCGCGTCGAACAAGCCGTCGATCGATGCGCTCGTCGCCCAGTGGCAGAAGTCGCCGGACGGGCAGAACCCGTACTCCGTCAACACGGCGGTGGACATCAAGTACACGCTCTCGGTGCACGCGCTGGCCACGGACCTGATTGCCACCGGTGAGACAGCGGCCGCGAAGGAGGCGCTCGGCACTGCGAAGAAGCAGCTGAGCACCCACGCCCTGGACTGGTTCGTGACCTCGGGTGATCGCCGGAAGACGGCCGAGGCGATGTCCGGCCTGTCCGCTCCCGAGTTCTTCTGGGTGGTGGGCCAGCTTCGCCCCGAAGGGAAGGCCTCCGAATTCTTCGCCAACGGCATCAACGACTCGCTCGAACAGCTCACGGAGCAGATGCAGCAGAAGCTCGGTGACCAGGTGGGATTGGGCGAGGACGTCGCCCGCGCTGTGCCCTTCCACCTGTCGCAGAACTGGTCGCGCCTGTAGCATCCGCCCCATGCCGCTCGAGGAGAGGACGCCGGAGAAGATCCGCCACGGGCTCCTCGAGCACACGGTTGGAGAGGCACACGAGCGGTCCCCTTTCTGGCGCGCTCGGCTCGAAGCGGCGGGCGGGGCTCCCCTGGAGGCGTTCCACAACCTCCCGCTGCTGACGAAGCCCGAGGCGGCCGCGGCGGGAGAAGCGCTCTACGCCGATGGGTTCGAGCGGAATCTCGATCGCGTCGTGCTCTCCAGCGGCACGCGGCGAGAAGGACGCGCGGTGCTCTGCGTGCGTCGGCAGCCGTGCGAAGACGAGGCCGTCTCCCGGTATCTCGAGCTCTGGATCGACGGGCCTCGCGACGCGGCGCCGCAGCGTCCGACGGGGTCGGTCGTCGAGCTGTGGAACGTCGCACACGGGCTGCCGTCGGGTGCTGCGAGCCCGGGCGTGTTCCGCGTCCCGTGGATGCCGCACGTCAACTTCCTCGAGCTCGCCCTGTCCGCGCTCGAAGATGCTTCCCGCGAAGGGAACGGTCGCATCGCCATCCTGCGCGGGTCGGTCTCCGCCTTGCTCACCGTCGCAGCCGGCGCACGGCACCTCGGGGTGGAGCTGCGCCACTTCGGCGTGAGCGCGCTCGCGACCAACTCGTACGAAGCGACCTCGAGGACGCGCCGGCTTCTGCGCGAAGCGTTCGGTGACGTCGCGATCCACGACTCCTACAGCCTGAGCGAGTTCACCTCGCCGGCCACCGAATGCGAGGACTGCGGCGCGCGCCACTTCACCGTTCCGCCGATCCTCCCCGAGCTGTTCGAGCTCTCCGGGCGGGGACGCCTTGACGGGTCGCCGGGGACGGTTGGACGGCTCGTGTTGACCGGCCTGGCCCCGTTCGTCCAGCGGACTCCCCTGCTCCGCTATGACACCGGGGATCTGGTGGAGGCGACCGGCTTCTGCCCCGCGGAGGGCGACGAGGGCTTCCGTCCCCTCGGGCGCGCGTCCGACGCAGCCATCGTCGAGGTGGACGGAACGGCGCGTCCAGTGGTGTTGCCTTCGCACCTCTACGAGCTCGTCGATGGGCTCGAGGGCGTCGCGCGTGCGCCGCACCCGATCGAGCAGCTCGGCGTGCTCCCCCCGAGCGGCCTCGGACCGCCCAGGGCCTTCGCCCGGACGACGGGCCCACGCGCGGTGGTCGTTCAGGTGGTGGTCGTCGAAGGGCTGGATGCCGCGCGCACAGCGCAGCTCGCCGACACGCTCCGCGATGGGCTGCTGTCGGTCAATCCATCGCTGCGCTCGTTCGTGGCGTCAGGCGGCGAGCTGCAGGTCCAGACCGTCCCGTCGGCGGAGCTCCCGGATCGGCTGTTCAAGCCCTAGCCTTCGGCTCCAACGGGAGGTACGCCCGCAGGAAGGTGCGCACCGCGCGCTGCACGTGGGCCTGGAGGATCTCATCGCTCAGTCGGTCGATGACGCCCAGGTGAAGTTTTCGTGACACATCGCCGGCGACGAGCGCCGAAAAATCAGTCGCTGCATCTTTGGCGTCGTGCACTTCCAGGTGCCCCGCGGCCGAAGCGCGCTCGAAGAAGCGCACCATCCTCTCCCGGCCGACCTTCATGGTGCAGTCGTAGAACGCCGTTCCGAGCTCGGGGAACCGCTCCGCCTCGGCGCAGATCAGCCTGAACCGCTGCACGTCGCTGGGCGCGCTGATCAGCTGGAGCAGTCGCTCACCGATCTGCCGGAGGTCCGCCTCGATGTCCCCCGACGGCGTCTCCAGCACGGAAAGGAATTTCTTGCGCACCCCTTCGGTTTC
Source organism: Myxococcaceae bacterium (assembly GCA_049589315.1). GTDB lineage: Bacteria > Myxococcota > Myxococcia > Myxococcales > Myxococcaceae > JBAWAM01. The sequence goes on along the minus strand of JBAWAM010000288.1, from coordinate 180 downwards.
GGCGCCGAAGGTCGCGAGGAACAGCGCCTTCTTGTCGTGGAAGTGGTTGTAGATGGTTGCCTTGGAAACACCGGCCCGGGTCGCAATGGCGTCGACGCTGGCGCGCTCGTATCCGTGCTCGCGGAAGAGTTCGAGAGCGCCGCGCATGATCTGCTCGCGCTTGATCGGTGACAGTTCAGG
>JBAWAM010000287.1:0-1683 GCA_049589315.1 Myxococcaceae bacterium | reverse complement strand
GAAAGTGCTCTGCGTCGGCGGCGGCCTGGGTGTCGCGCCGGTGTTTCCGCAGGCCCGCGGCTTCAAGGAGGCCGGCGCCTACGTCATCGGCGTCCTGGGTTTTCGCAACAAGGACCTGGTGTTCTGGAAAGACAAGTTCGAGGCCGCGTGCGACGAGCTCATCCTGTGCACCAATGACGGCTCGGCCGGCATGAAGGGGCTGATCACCGACGGCATCGCCGTTGCGCTCGCCGGCCATCCCGATATCGACGTGGTGGTCGCCATCGGCCCGCCCATCATGATGAAGGCGTGCGCCGAAGCGACGCGCGCCCGCAAGATCAAGACCATGGTCAGCGTCAATCCGATCATGGTCGACGGCACCGGCATGTGCGGCGGTTGCCGCGTCAAGGTCGGCGACCAGGTCAAGTTCGCCTGCGTCGACGGCCCCGACTTCGACGGCCACCTGGTCGACTTCGACGACCTGATGTCGCGGCTGCGCCGCTACACGACGGTGGAGAAAGAGGCCGAGAAGAAGTGGTCCGAGCATTGCCGCCTGACACGCATTCCGGGCCAGGACGGCAAGGTCGCGAAAGACGAGGGCCTCGAGCTGCCCGATCCCTCCGAAGAGGCGCTCGGTGGCTAGGCGATATCGGTATCCCGTGGCGAGGACACCCCTGCATGGCACGGCTGTCCCGCGCGTAACGAAGACACAGTGAGAGGTATTGGGAATGGCCACGAAGAAGAAAACGATCCGAACCATTCCGCAGGAACGCACGCCGATGCGCGAGCAGGACGCGCAGGCGCGGGCCAGGAACTTCGAGGAAGTCGCCTGCGGCTACAACCTCGAAGAGGCCCTGCGCGAATCCGAGCGCTGCCTGCTGTGCCCGGATCAGCCCTGCATCTCCGGTTGTCCGGTGGGCATCAACATCCCGGGCTTCATCCAGAAGATCGGCGAGAAGAACCTGCGCGGCGCCTACGACATCCTGACCAGCACCAACCTGCTGCCCTCCATCTGCGGCCGGGTCTGCCCGCAGGAGAACCAGTGCGAGGGTGTGTGCACGGTCGGTGATTCGCTGGAAGCCGTGGCCATCGGGCGGCTCGAGCGCTTCGTCGGCGACACCGCCATCAAGGAAGGCTGGATCAACATCCCCTACATCGCTCCGGCGCCCTACAAGGTGGGGATTGTCGGCTCGGGGCCGGCGGGCATGGCCTGCGCCGCGGACATGGCCAAGGCCGGGTGCGACGTCACGGTCTACGAGGCCTTCCATGAGCCGGGCGGGGTGCTGAAGTACGGCATCCCCGACTTCCGCCTGCCCAACACGGTGATCGACGCCGAGATCGACAAGCTGCGCCAACTCGGCGTCAAGTTCGAGTGCAACACACTGGTGGGGCGGTTGTTCACCATCGAGCAGATGATCGACGAGATGGGCTACCACGCCGTGTTCGTCGGCGTCGGCGCCGGCTACCCGACCATGCTCGGTATTCCCGGCGATTCGCTCAACGGCGTGCTGTCGGCCAACGAGCTGCTGACTCGCTGCAACCTGATGCGCGCCAAGGAATTCCCCGCCTACGACACGCCGCTGCCGATCGGCAAGCGCGTCGCCGTCGTCGGCGCGGGCAATACCGCGATGGACGCGATGCGCGTCTCGCTGCGCCTGGGCGCCGAGAAGGTGTACTGCATCTACCGGCGCTCGCGCACGGAAG
>JBAWAM010000286.1:0-10871 GCA_049589315.1 Myxococcaceae bacterium | reverse complement strand
CACCCGGCATACGCGCCGGGCGGCCCGCCCGAGCAAGCGGCGAGCGAGCGTGCTTCATCGGATGCGGGGCGTACAGCTTCCCTGCCGGGGGAATGACACCGGCGCGGATGCCGGGGCACCGGCGAGTTCCTAAGTGTAGACGGTGATGATTCCGCCCGGACACCTACCCGTCCGGACCTGGCGACGGCGGCCGTTTGGCAAAGGAGGAGCGGGATGCTGCGCCTGAGCCTTCGCGCAAAGGTCCTGGCGGCGTTCGCCCTGGTGCTCCTTCCAGTGCTCGCGCTGTTGCTGTACGGCTTCCGCGCGAACCTGACGCGCCGGCGGGATACGGTGCTCGACGACCAGTTCCAGACCGCGAAGGCGGTGGCCCTCCGGGTGGAGCAGGAGTTCGATTCGGCGATCGGCTTCGGTTCGGCGGTTGCAAACGCCCCGGTCGTCGAGAGCCTGGACCCCGAGCGGATTGATCCTCACCTGAGGGACCTGCTCCGGAGGTACCCGGAATACGACTCCATCGCGGTCTTCAATGCGCGGGGAGAGAACCGCGGGTGGGCCAACCTGAGCGGAGTACCGGAGAATCGCGTGAACGTCTCCGACCGGCCCTCCTTCCGGGAGGCCATGGCGACGAACTCCCCCGTCATCTCCGACGTGCTCCGATCCCGAACGACCGGTGCCGTGGTCGTCTCCGCGGTGGTGCCGATCCGGGATCGCGGAGGAAGACCGATCGGCGGGGTGGTCGTGACGGCGCAGACCTCTCGTCTGGCGAAGCAGTACGAGGAGGCACAGATACGGTCCGGACAGGCCCTCTTCCTGATCAGCCCCGCTGGCCGGATCGCATTCCACACCGGTCGGCCGAACCTCTCCTTTGAGGAGTCCGATGCGTTCTTCGGGTTCGAGCCGGTCCAGGCCGCCCTCTCCGGAAGCGCCGTCAAGGTGGAGTCCTTCACCAGCCCGTTGCTCGGGGACGATCAACTGGGCGCGTTCGTGCCCACGCCCAGGCACCGGTGGGCCGTCGCCGCGACCATGCCGCGGAAGGTCGCGCTCGCCCCCGTGCGCGAAGACTTCCGGCACCAGCTTTTCCTGTTCGCGCTGATCCTGCTCTTCAGTGCCGGGCTCGCCGTCGCCCTGGAGCGCTATACGAGCGCGCCCATCCGGCGTCTGGAGGATGCGGCCCGGGCACTGGGTCGGGGAGACCTGGGGCGCCGCGTCGATATCCAAAGCGGTGATGAACTTGAACGCCTGGGCAGGTCCTTCAACGAGATGGCCGCACAGCTCCAGCGCCGGTCGGAGGCCATCGCGAGGCTGGGGGCGGAGTCTCAGCAACGCGCCCAGGAGCTGTCGGCGGTCTTCGAGAGCATCACCGATATGGTGGTGATCTCGGATCCCGACGGGAAGATAGTGGAAGCCAACCCCGCAGCGCTGCGGCTGATGGGTGCCACGAGCGTGGAGGACCTGGGCGACGACATCGCAGGCTTCCATGCCCGCTACCTGCCGCGAACAGCGGACGGTCGGCCCCTGCGGCAGGAGGAGCTTCCGAGCATCCAAGCCGCGCGCGGGGAGATCGTCGCCGGTCAGGAGATGCTCCTGCGGACCGGGGAGGGGCGCGACGTCCTGGTGAGCGCCAGTGGTTCACCCGTCCCGGATCCCTCGGGCCGGATCGCGCTGGCGGTGCTGGTCGCGCGGGACGTGACGGAGGAGAAGCAGCGGGCGCGCGAGGACGAGGCGCTCGTGGAGATCGGCCGCGCTCTCGTCCAGGATCTCGAACTCGAGGCGGTCGCGGGAACCGTGCTGGATCAGAGCGTCGGGCTGCTCCGCGCCGACAAGGTGCTGCTCTGGCTCGCGAACGTCCCCGACCGGGAGCTGGACCTCGTCGCCAGCCGGAACGTGAGTCAGGTCGACCATCTCCGGCGCATCTCCTTCGATGAACCGCTGATGGCCGCCGTCGCGGCGAGGACCGGCGAGATCCAGCGGGTGGAGGATTTCCTGGAGCCCGGCGGGGAGATCCCCGAAGCCTGGGAGCTGGCGATCCGGGAGCAGATCCGCAGCATGATCGTGTTTCCGCTCAAGAGCCGCGGCCGGCTGGTGGGCGTGCTCACCTATGCCATGGACACCGTCCGCCGGTTCTCTCCCCGTGAGCTCCAGTTCCACGCGACGATCGCGGACCTGTTTGCGGTCGCGATCGAGAACGCCCAGCTCTACCAGAAGGTCCGGGAGGCGCTGCGGTTGCGCGAGGAGTTCCTCGCCGCGGCCGCGCACGAGCTGAAGACGCCGGTGGCGACGATCAAGCTCTCCGCCGAAACCCTGATGCGATTGGGCGAGCACCTGCCCCGCGAACGGCGCTGGCTGATGGCGATCAACCGACAGGTCGATCGGATCGCCCACCTCGTGGAGGACCTCTTGATCGTGGTGCGGCTGCGGGAGCAGCCGCCGGAGCTTCACACCGAGCGCTTCGATGTCATTTCACTGCTCGAGTACGTGACGGAGCGGGAGGAGCGCGTGGATGCCCAGCACCCGGTGCACCTGGAGATCAACGCGGATCAACTCATGCTCGAAGCGGACCGAGGGCTCGTACGCGAGCTCCTGGTCCATCTGGTCGGCAACGCGATGAAGTACTCGCCGGCGGGAAGTCGGATCGAGGTGAGCGCCCGCCGGAGCAACGGGGCCGCGGAGATCGTCGTCCAGGACCACGGGGTGGGGATCTCACCCGAACACCTGCCCCACGTCTTCGAGCCGTTCTATGAACCTGTCCCCTCGGGGTCCCCCGGTTACGTGGGGGTCATCAGCCTGGGGCTGCATCTCTCAAAGCAGATCGTCGAAGCACATGGCGGGCGGATCTCGTGCGAAAGCACTCCGGAAACGGGCTCCACGTTCCGGGTGACCCTTCCCCTCGTCGGATATGGCCCGGCGGCAGTGGAAGAGGAGCGCGTGTGAAGACGGTCCCGGCGGCGCCTGTCAGGTCAGCGGGCCCATCGCTACCGACGCGCGGCGCTCCCGGAATGCGCGGCGCATCACAACGATGAGGGCGGGCAGGGCTGAGACAACCACCACCGCACCGTAGCCGCAGGTTGTCATTCGAAGGCCGACCTGGCCCACGAGCAGGCCGGCCGCGACAGTGGGGAGGCTGAACGCCAGATAACAGACCAGGTAGATGGTGGAGAGCAGGCCAGTGCGTTCGTGTGGCGCGCTCAGCGGGAGAATGGCTCGCAGCACCACGTAGTAGCCGGAGCCGAATCCAACGCCGGCGATCAGGGTGCCGCAGAAGTAGGCGATCACCGAGCCGAAGATGACGCCGCTCACCAGGATGCTGACCCCGCAGGCGAGGGCGATGACCGCGATGATGAGGATGGAGCGGTCGCCAAGGCGCCGCAGCCCGGCAATCGACAGCGCGGCCGGAACGTACAAGCACAACAGTGCCAGACCTCCGAGCAGCGGTGACGGGGTGCCGCTGACGCTGTTTGACAGGGCGGGACCCAGCGACAGGTAGAGTCCCCCGAGCGCCCAGATTGCCCCCGCAACGGGCATGCCGATGGCCATGGCCTGGCGCGCGCTCGGGGGAATGCGGATGCTGGGCTTCAGGGAGGCCCATGCGCCGGAGACCCGAGCGGCTGGGCTGGGAGTACACAGCAGTAGTGCGCCGAGGACGACGACCACGATGGCGACGACGAGGTAGCTCAGGCGCGTCGGCGCCGGGAGCAGATCCACCATGAGGCTGGCGCCTGTGGCACCGAAAGCGAGTCCAACGGGCGCCGCCACCGCGTTGACCAGGGCCGCGCTGCCCTTGCGCCGCGGATTCTCCAGCGTCATCAGTGCGGAGCCGGCGGCACTCATGGCCGCGCCGGTTGCCAGTCCCTGCAGCACCCTGGCAACCAGGAGTCCCGCGAGGTTGCTGGCAGTCATGAAGGAGGCCATCGAGGCGACTTCCACGCCCATCGCCGCCAGGATGACCGGCCGGGATCCCAGGTGGTCGGCGAGCCGGCCGAAGAACAGCAGGCTGCCCAGCAGCGCCAGCGCGTAGACAGCGAAGACAACGGTGGTCGCCACCGGTGGGAAGCCCCAGAGCGTCTGGTAGAGCGGGTAGACCGGAGTGGGCACGGCCGACGCGCCGAGGAACGTGGCGAGGATCGCCGCGTTCAGCAGAAAGGCCCCGCTGCGGCCCATTCTGGGGAGGTTGGCTGACATGATTTCCGACCAACGCTCAGTTGCTGCTTTTTGTTCAGCGCGTCGCGAGGATTCGCGGGGCGGCCTCGGATCCAGTGGATGCTTCGGCAGCTCCTCGACGCGCGGAGAGCCCGTCAGGCGAAGGGTTTGCCCGCGGGGTGAGCAAAGCGCCTGAACAGGGCCTTGCGCAGCTCCTCCGCGAGCACGAACCCGACCGGAGTGAGCCCGATCATCGCCCACTGCCAGGGCGCTAACCCCCGGGTTCCCAACAGACGCTGGAATGGCGGCAGGTACACGAACGCGAGCAGGACTCCGGCCTCGACGAGAACCGCGGCGAGCAGCGTCGGGTTCGTCCGCGGATCCATCCGGAAGAGCGACTCCGGAGTCCGTCGACATTGGAAGGCGTTCGCCATCTGCATCAGCACGATCGAGGAGAACACGAGCGTGGAGATCACCACGGTCGGGAAGTTGAGGGCCACGCCGATCGGAAGCATCGCCATGGACAGGAGCGCCTCGACCGGCCCGAGGAATCCGAAGGATCTCCCGAGTACCTGCGCGTCCAGCAACCGCGCCGAACGCGCCCGGGGAGGCTTCGACATGGTTCCGGGCTCGGCAGGCTCCGCTCCGAGCGCCAGGGCCGGGAGCAGGTCGGTTCCGATGTCCAGCGCCAGGATCTGCAACACGGACAGCAGGAGTGGGATGGAGCCGCCCGAGAGCGCCCACGCGAGGAAGGGGGCGATCTCCGCGATGTTGTCGGTGAGGTGGTAGGTGAGGAACCGCCGGATGTTGTCGAACGCGGCGCGGCCTTCTTCAACCGCCTCCACGATGTGGGTGAAGCTGTCGTCGAGCAGAATGAGATCGGCGGCGCCCCGCGCGACGTCCGTCCCGGATCTGCCCATGGCGATGCCGATGTCCGCCCGGCGAAGCGCCGGCGCGTCGTTCACGCCGTCTCCGGTCATGGCCACGACTTCGCCGCCGCCCTGCAACGCGGTCAGGATGCGCAGCTTCTGCTCCGGTGCCACCCGCGCGAGCACCGGCTGTCGCGCAAGCGCAACCGCCAGGTCGTCGTCGCGATCGGGGAAGTCTTCTCCGAGCAGGACCTCGGTGTTGGGAAGCCCGACCTCCGCCGCGACCCGCACCGCCGTTCCGGGGTGATCCCCCGTCACCATCAGCACCCGGATGCCGGCGGCCTCACACCTGCGGATCGCCTCCTTCACTTGCGGTCGCACCCGGTCGGACATCGCGGCATGTCCGAGGAACTGCAGCGCCTGCTCGGCCTCTTCGGCCGATCGGGGCGGTTGGGTGCTTCCCGGCCTTCGCGCGAGCGTCACCACGCGCAGTCCGGCGGCAGCGAGCTCGGAGGCGTCCTCCAGGAGGCGGCGCCGGCTCTCGTCGCCGAGAGATACCCCGCCCGATCCATCCCAGGCGGAGGTGCAGAGGGGAAGCACCGACTCCGGCGACCCCTTCACCAGGACCTCCAGCGAGCCGTCGTCCTGTCGGTGGACCGAGCTCATCCGTCGACGGGCGGCGTCGAAGGGGAACTCGCGGACGCAGTCACGCTTCGACTCGAGCTCTTCGATGTGCACCCCGCCCCGCGCGGCCAGGGCCAGCAGTGCGCCCTCGAGCGGCTCGCCGACGCAGATCCAACGGTCGCCTTCTCGCGCGAGCCGTGCATTCCCGCACAGGGCCGCAGCCCGGAGCAGCGGCTGGAGGACGTCGCCCGGGCTCCGGTCGACCGGAGGCCCGGTCTTCAGGATCGCGCCCCGGGGCTCGTAACCGAGTCCGGTCACCTCGTAGCGGTCGTTGGAGGTGCTGACCACCTGGACGGTCATCTCTCCGATCGTCAGCGTCCCCGTCTTGTCCGTGCAGATGACCGTCGTCGAGCCGAGCGTTTCGACGGCCTCGAGGTGTCGCACCAGCGCGCCCCGTCGCGCCATCCGCCTCGCCGCCATCGCCAACGCGAGCGTCACCGTCGGCAGCAATCCCTCCGGCACGAGCGCCACGATGATGCCGACGGCGAGCAGGAACGCACTCTGCAGGGACATGCCGAGGGTCTCGGACACGGCGAAGAACAGCACCCCGCCGGTGACCGCCGCAACTGCGATCACCCGCGCCGCTCGGCGCAGGTTCAGGTGCAGGGGCGTGGGCCGGCGCGCCACCGTACCGGTCAAGCCGGCGAGCCCGCCGAGCAGTGTGTCGGCGCCGGTCGCCACGATCACGGCGCGGGCGCTGCCCGTGGTCAGGTGGGCGCCGGCGAAGACCAGCGTCGGCACGTCGAGCACGCTCCGGAAGGGCTGCGCCGGCGGAGCGTCGCTTCGCGGGACCGCCTCCGACTCTCCGGTGAGCAGCGAATTGTCGACCTGCACCCCTTCCGAGCGGAGCAGGCGCGCATCGGCCGCGACGCGATCTCCCGGGCGCAGCACCAGGACGTCGCCCACCACCAGCGACTCGGCGGAGATCCGCTGCCGCTTTCCCTCCCTGAGGACCTCCGCGTCCTGGGGCACGAGCCGGGCGAGCGCCCGCGTCGCCCGCTCGGCCCGATACTCCTGGAGGAACCCGAAGACCCCATTGGCGACGATGACGACGATGATCGCCACCCCGAGCTCCGGCATCCCCCCGACGAAGGCGAGGACAGAGGCCACCCACAGGAGCACCGCGAAGAAGTAGGTGAACTGGCGCAACAGCTCGCGAGACATCCGGGTGCGCCCGGACTCCGGGAGTCGGTTGGGCCCGTTCTCCTCCAGGCGGCGCGCAGCCTCCGCGGTGCTCAGGCCCTCCCGCTGGCTGTGCACGGCCTCGAGCGCAGCGTCGACCGAAGTCGTGCCGGCCTGCAGGAGGCGCTCGGCCTTCCTCGCGTACTCGCGGCTCTCTCCCTTCACGCCCCCCTCACGCGCCCGGAGGGTGTTCCTCCGGTGCATGCTCCCGCAGCCGGTCCTCCGCTGCCGCAACGTGCCGCTTCACCCCCACGAAGCTGTCGGGCGTCACCGAGATCGAATCGATGCCCTGCTGGACGAGGAAGCCCGCGTACTCGGGATCGTTGCTCGGCGCCTGGCCGCAGAAGCCGACCGGCGTCCCCGAACGGTGGGCGGTGGCGATCTCCATCGCGATCATCGTGGTGACCGCGTCGTCCCACTCGTCGAAGACTTCGCTGAGCAGCTCGGAGTCCCGATCGACGCCGAGCACGAGCTGCGTCAGGTCGTTGCTGCCGATCGAGAACCCGTCGAAGCGTTCGGCGAACGCCCGCGCGAGAATCACGTTCGAGGGGATCTCGCACATCATGTAGACCTTCAGGCCGTGCTCGCCGCGGCGGAGGCCGTTCTCGCCCATCACCTCCAGCACCCGGTCCGCCTCCCCGAGCGTGCGGCAGAACGGGATCATCACGATCAGGTTCTCCAGCCCGATGCGCTCGCGGGCACGCCGGATCGCCTGGCACTCCAGGGCGAACCCCTCCCGATAACCCTCGTGGTAGTACCGGCTCGCGCCCCGCCAGCCGATCATCGGGTTCTCCTCCGCCGGCTCGAAGACGCTCCCGCCGATCAGCGCCGAGTACTCGTTCGTCTTGAAGTCGCTGGTGCGCAGCACGACGGGTCGCGGGTACTGCGACGCCGCGATGCGGGAGATGCCCAGGGCGAGCTGCTCGACGAAGTATTCACGCTTGTCCGCGTACCCTCGGGTCAGCAGGTCGATGCGCTGCTTCGCTTCCGGCTCGCGCACCCGCTCGGGGTGGACCAGCGCCATGGGATGGATCTGGATCATCCGCCCGACGATGAACTCCATCCGCGCCAGGCCGATGCCATCCGTCGGCAGCCGCCACCACCGAAACGCAGCGCCCGGATCGGCGAGGTTCACCATCACCCGGGTTCGGGTGTGCGGGAGCTCCTCGGGGGAGATGTCCCGGACCTCGATGTCCGCCCGACCTTCGTAGACGAAGCCGCGATCGCCCTCGGCGCAGGAGACGGTCACCTCGTCGCCGTCCCGGAGAACCTGCGTTCCCGTCCCGGTTCCGACGACCGCGGGCACGCCCAGCTCGCGGCTGACGATCGCCGCGTGCGAGGTGCGCCCGCCGTGGTCGGTCACGATCGCCGAGGCACGCCGCATGATCGGCACCCAGTCGGGATCGGTCGTGCCGGTGACGAGGATGCCGTCGTCCTCGAAGCGGTCCGCCTCTGCCGGGTTGTCGAGACGGAAGACCTTCCCCACCGCCGCCGCGCCGCCCACGCTCGCCCCGGAGACGAGGGCTCTTCCCTTCCGGCGGATCCGGAAGACCTTGAACGTCGCGGCCTCCCTGCGCGCGTGCACGGTCTCGGGCCTCGCCTGCACGATCGCGAGCTCGCCGGTCTCGCCGTCCTTGGCCCACTCGACGTCCATCGGCCTGCCGTAGTGACGTTCAATCTGCCGGCCCCACCGCGCGAGCTGAAGCAGCTCGGGGTTGCTCAACACGAAGGCATCGCGCTCCTCGCGCGTGGTGGCGACGTAGCGGGTCGTGGCCCTGCCCTCTTCGGCGTAGATGAGCTTCCGCTCCTTCTCGCCCCGCGTCTTCTCGATGACCGGCTCGAGCCCGGGCTTGTCGAGCAGCGGCTTGAAGACCACGAACTCGTCCGGCTCCGCGTTTCCCTGGACGACGGTCTCGCCCAGCCCCCACGCACCGTCGATCAGCACGACATCCGGGAAGCCCGTCTCCGTGTCCAGGGTGAACAGGACGCCCGCGCACGCCTTGTCCGAACGGACCATCTCCTGGATGCCGACGGAGAGCGCGACCTTCATGTGGTCGAAGCGGTGCTCCTGCCGGTAGCTGATGGCCCGGTCGGTGAACAGCGACGCGAAACAGCGGCGACACGCGTCCTTCAGCGCGTCCTCGCCGCGGATGTTGAGGAAGCTCTCCTGTTGTCCCGCGAAGCTCGCGTCCGGCAGATCCTCCGCCGTCGCGCTGCTGCGCACGGCCACGTCGGGAGACGGTCTCCCCAGCTGGCGACCCAGCGCCTCGTAGGCAGCCGTCAGCTCCTGCACGAGCCCGGGCGGAAGCTCCGAGGAGAGGAGTCGCGCGCGGATCTGCTCGCCCGCCTTGTCCAGCGGTACCTCGCCGCGATCGACCTTTCCCAGCAGCGCCCCGAGCTCCTCCCTGAAGTGGTTGTGGTCGAGGAACTCCCAGTAGGCGTCCGAAGTGGTGGCAAACCCATTCGGGACGCGAATGCCCTGGCCGCTCAGCGCGCGGATCATCTCCCCCAGCGAAGCGTTCTTTCCCCCCACCGACGGGACATCTCCCATGCCCAGATGGGTGAACCAGCGGACGCGGCCTTCAGCAGGTGTCATTGGAGCCTCCATGTCCGCCTCGTGCGCACGGGCTCCGTTCACGATGGGGTTGCACCGGGTCGATGTCCTGCACCGCGCGTGCAAGCTGCGCTGCGGATCAATGGCCGGTCGCCCAGCTGCCCGCCCACAGTTGCGCTCCCATGCAGATCGCGCCGCAGCCCGAGTCGATCCTGTCCCTCCCGCAGTTCGATCGACTCCTCGGTGCACTGAAGGCAGACGGATACCGCGTGGTCGGCCCCACGGTGCGCGACGGGGCGATCGTCCATGCGGACATCTCCGGGATCAGGGATCTCCCCGCCGGTTGGACGGAGGCGCAGGAAGCGGGGACCTATCGCCTGCGCCGCCGGGACGATGGCGCGCTTTTCGGCTTTTCCGTCGGGCCGCAATCCTGGAAGCAGTTCTTCTTCGTCTCGCGGGTGCGCGTCTGGACCGGGCGCCGCGAGGAGGACGGCTACGCCATCGAGCCGGAGCCACCGCCCCCGGGGAGGCTCGCGCTGATCGGGGCGCGCTCGTGCGACATCCACGCCATCGAGGTCCAGGACCGGACCTTCCTGAAAGGGTCGGTCGTCGATCCCGACTATGCGGCGCGGCGGGCGGACACCTTCATCGTCGCGGTGAACTGTGGGAAGGCAGGCGGCACCTGCTTCTGCGTCTCCATGCAGACCGGCCCACGCGCGACCTGGGGGTTCGATCTCGCGTTGACGGAGCTGCTCGACGAAGAGGGACACCGGTTCCTGGTCGAGGTCGGGACGGAGCGCGGCGCGGCGTTCCTGGAGAAGACCCAGACAAACGCCGCCACAGCGGAGGATCGCGCGCGGGCGGACGAGGTGATCGCGCGGACGGCGGCGTCCATGGGGCGTCAACTCGACACCCACGACATCAAGGAGCTGCTCTACCGGAACCAGGAGCACCCGCGCTGGGACGACGTGTCCCGACGTTGTCTGGCCTGCACGAACTGCACGCTGGTGTGCCCCACCTGCTTCTGCGGCTCGGTCGAGGACGTCACCGATCTCAGCGGTGAGAACACCGAGCGCTGGCGACGGTGGGATTCCTGCTTCACCCTCGGCCACTCGTACCTGCACGGCGGAAGCATCCGCAGCACGATCCGCTCGCGCTACCGCCAGTGGCTGACCCACAAGGTCGCGAGCTGGTGGGATCAGTTCGGCACCTCCGGGTGCATCGGGTGCGGCCGCTGCATCACCTGGTGCCCGGTGGGCATCGACATCACCGAGGAAGTCACCGCCATCCGCCAGACCGACGGGGCGATCTCACCGGGGTGAGGGACGCATGGAATCAACGTCGGCGGCGATCGCCCAACACCCGCTCGGACAGAGCCTCAGCCAGGAGCTCCTCGGCAGGCTCTCCGAATGTGCACGTCCCGTGCAGTTTGGCGGAGGCGAGCTCAT
>JBAWAM010000285.1:0-8290 GCA_049589315.1 Myxococcaceae bacterium | reverse complement strand
GCGCTGCTCGAGACGGGCGCTGCGCCGGAAGCGGAGGCGGTGCTCCTCGAGTGGCTGGGGAAGGGACAGGCTGCGCCCGTCGCGGAGCGTCGTGAGTTGGCGAAGCTGCTCGGGCGATTGGGCGAGGACCGCTGGGCGCCCGCCCTGGGTGAAGCCATGAAGGACGGCGACCCCTCGGTTCGAGCCCTCGCGATCCAGGCGGTGGGCGAGGGGCGATGCGTGTCACTTGCGTCGACCCTGCTGCCCTTCCTGACCTGGCGCGACGAACGTCGGACTGCGCGCGACGCGCTGAGCGCGCTCGGAGACGAGATCGTCCCGCTGCTGGAGGAGGTCCTCAACGACCGATCCCGGCCGGCGGCGCTCCGGTACCAGCTCCCCCGCGTGCTGCGGCAGATCGGCACGCAGCAGGCGTTCGACGCGTTGCTCTTCTCGAACGTGCAGGACGACGCGTTCCTGCACTACCGGATCGGCGTGGCGCTCTCGTGGTTGAAGGAGGAGCGCCCGGAGCTCGAGGTCGACGCTCGACGCGCGCGGGAGGCGATCGGTCGGCGTCGGGACACGTACCGCCAGCTGGTGGGACCGTGGCGAGACCTCCGGGTGGCCCTGGGAGACGGCTCGCTGCTCACCCGCGCTGTGGGAGACCGGCTGGATCAGGCCTTCGAGATCTCCTTCTGGCTCATGGGACTGCTCTATCCGCCCAAGACGATGCGGCGCATCCACGCGCACCTGGTGGGGACCGATGCCCGCCGCCGTGCGTACGCGCTGGAGCTTCTGGAGAACCTGGTCGACGACGAGGACCGGGAGCTCGTCGCACTGCAGGTCCACGCACACCACCGCGACCTACCGCCCGGCGCCGCCGGACGGCTCGCGGACCAACTCGAAAAGCTCTGCCAGAGCGACGACCACGTCCTGCGCGCGTGCGCCCAGCACCTGGCGCGCGCCCAGGGAGTCTGGCCCCTGGCCCCTTCGGAGAACGACATGAGTGATGCCACGCTGAAGCGGATGTTCGCCCTGGAGGGAGTGGAGATCTTCGCCCAGAGCGACGTGGACGACATCTCCGCGGTGGCCGCGGTCGCACGCGAGGTGCGCTTCCGCGCTGGCGAGCGCATCTACGAAGAGGGCGACCCGGGAGATGCGCTGTACGTCATCGTGACGGGAACGGTGGATGCCTACCGTCGCGGGGACCGGGTGTTGACGTTGAAGGATCGAGAGCAGTTCGGAGACGTCAGCCTGCTCGACGGTTCGCCTCGGCCGACCTTGATGATCGCGCGAGAGGACACGTCCTGCCTGGTGATCGACCGGCGCGACTTCCTCGACCTGATCGCCGACCGCCCCGAGCTGCTCAAGGGGATCTTCCGCGCAGTGAGTCGGCAGCTCAGCGAGGTCGTGGATCTGGCCGCCCGCCGGAACACCGGCGAGCTGGCGGTGGCGCTTACGTCTCGGATCGGTTGATCCACTTCGGGACGGACGGCGGGGGCGTGTAGGCGAGCATCTTGTCCAGCAGCGCGGAGACGTCGCTCTCGAGCTGGATCAGCTTCGGATGCTCCGGCGGGATGAAGCCCTCTGCCACGCCGGTCTCCAGCAGCTTCCGGATGGGCGCGTAGTAGCCCGCGACGTCCAGGATCCCGACGGGCTTCTGGTGCAGGCCGAGCTGCGACCAGGTGATGATCTCGAAGAGCTCTTCGAGCGTGCCGAACCCGCCGGGGAGGGCGATGAAGCCGTCGGACAGCTTCTCCATCATCGCCTTGCGCTCGTGCATGCTGCCGACGATGTGCATTTCGGAGAGCTGCGGGTGGGCGATCTCCCGGTCGATCAGCCGCTGAGGCATGACCCCCGTGACCGAACCGCCCGCCTTCATGACCTCGTCCGCGAGCGCGCCCATCACCCCGACGCCCGCGCCGCCGTAGACGAGCCCGATCCCCCGCCGGACCAGCTCCGCGCCCAGGACCCTCGCCTGCGCGATGTAGTCCGGACGGGCGCCGGGGCGCGAACCACAGAAAACGCAGAACCTCATGGAGGCGACCCCACGAAGTGGATGCCAGCGACGTACACCGCGAGCAGGCTGAGGGCGAGCAGCACCGGTGCGCCGAAGGAGAAGTACTTCGCGCGATTCCGGAGCAGGAGCCCGCACGGGAGTCCGAAGACGAAGCCGCCGAGGTGCCCCTGCCAGCTCACGAACGGAAGCAGGCTGATCACCGCGATCTGGATGAGCCAGACCGAGATCGTCCGCCGCCCCTCTCGCGTGGCGATGGGGAGGATGGCGCCCGCCCATCCCAGGATCATGCCCGACGCGCCGACGGTGGGGACGGCAGGGGCGAGCCACAACACGAAGGTCGCCGCGCCCAACGCAGTGATGAGGGAGACGAGCAGGAAGCGCCAGGATCGGATTGAACGTTCCAGGGCGAAGCCCAGCGTCCACACCACCGACATGTTGAAGAAGAGGTGGATGGCGCCGCCGTGCACGAACACGGTCGTGAGCACCCGGTACCAGTCCCCGCCGTCGCGCATGGCCGGACCGAACAGGGCGCCAAATTCCACGACGGCTTCTTCGGCCTGCTGTCCTCCCAGAAGCACCGGCACGAGGTAGGTGGCGACGGAGAGCACGATCACCGCCCAGCTCACCCACGGGATGCGCTCCAGCCGGGTTTGACGCGCAGCGGAGCGCTCTATGCCAGGCGCGGGCTCGAGGACACGGCGCTCACCGAGCATCGATCACGGCTCCCTCGAGGTGACCGTGTCGCGGAGCCAGTTGTGGTCGTCGCGGTTCGGGTAGTCGATGGTGAAGTGCAGTCCGCGGCTCTCCTTGCGGCGGGTGGCGCATTCGACGATCAGGTGCGCGACGTCCGCGATGTTCCGGAGCTCGACCACGTCCCGGGTCACCTTGTGATGCCAGTAGTACTCGCGGATCTCCTCGCGCAGGATGTCCAGGCGCCGACGCGCGCGCATCAGCCGCTTCGAGGAGCGGACGATGCCGACGTAGTTCCACATGAACCGGCGGATCTCCTCCCAGTTCTGGGTGACCACCACCAGCTCGTGGGACTCCACTGCCTTGCCCGGATCCCACGCGGGCGGCAGGTCCTTGAGCGGCGGAACGCTCGGCAGCTCCGCAGCGCTGGTCTTCGCTGCGCGGTGACCAAACACGAGCCCTTCGAGCAGCGAGTTGGAGGCGAGGCGGTTCGCGCCGTGCAGACCGGTGTGGGCGACCTCCCCGATCGCGTACAGGCCGGGCAACGACGTCCGTCCTTCCAGGTCGGTCACCACGCCGCCGCACTGGAAGTGCGCCGCGGGGACGACCGGGATCGGCTGAACGGCCATGTCGATCCCGAAGGCGCGGCAGGTCGCGTAGATGTTCGGGAAGCGCTCGGCCACGAACCCGCGCCCCAGGTGCGTCATGTCCAGGTAGACGCACTCGTCGCCCGTCCGCTTCAGCTCCGAGTCGATGGCCTTGGAGACCACATCCCGGGGCGCCAGCTCCGCGCGCGGGTGATAGCGCTCCATGAACCGCTCGCCCGTCTTGAGCCGCAGCAGGCCACCTTCGCCGCGCAGGGCTTCGGAGATGAGGAAGCTCTTCGCCTCCGGGTGATACAGGCAGGTAGGGTGGAACTGGTAGAACTCCATGTTGGCGATTTGCGCACCCGCCCGGTACGCCATCGCCACGCCGTCGCCGGTCGCGACGTCGGGGTTCGACGTGTAGAGGTAGACCTTCCCCGCGCCGCCGGTGGCGAGCACCGTGATGCGCCCCAGGAAGGTCTCGATCGTTCCGTCGGCCTGGAGCACGTAGACCCCGACGATCCGGGGAGGTGCTCCGTGGACCGACGTGCGTTCCCGGATGAAGTCGATCGCCGTGCTGTCCGGGAAGGAGGTGATGTTCGGTTGTTCGTCGCAGGCGGCGATGAGCGCGCGCTGAACCTCGCGCCCGGTGATGTCGCCGGAGTGGACGACGCGCCGTTTGGAGTGCCCGCCTTCGAGCGTCAGGTCGAACTCGCCGTCCGGCCGGCGGTTGAACTCCGCACCCAGCTGGACCAGCTCGCGGAACCGCTGCGGCCCCTCGCGGACCGTGACCTCGACCGCGTCGCGATGGCACAGCCCGGCGCCCGCCGTGAGCGTGTCCTGGATGTGCTCCTCGAAGCTGTCGTTGTTGGCAAGCACCGACGCGATGCCGCCCTGGGCATTGTTGGTGTTGCTTTCCTGGCGAGCCCGCTTGGTCAAGACCGCGACCGAACCGTGCCTGGCTGCCTGGAGAGCGAACGAGAGACCTGCAGCACCACCACCGAGAACGATGAAGTCAAACGTTTGTGGCATGGGAGCAAGCGACCCTTAACGCCCGCAACCATCGGAAACAAGGCGCATTTCGTGCCCTGCGATTCCTTGAGGACTATCCGGGCCGGCAGTATGGTTTGACG
This sequence comes from Myxococcaceae bacterium, assembly GCA_049589315.1. GTDB lineage: Bacteria > Myxococcota > Myxococcia > Myxococcales > Myxococcaceae > JBAWAM01. Next base: position 3,887 of record JBAWAM010000285.1, on the reverse strand, counting down.
GCCTCAGGCCCCATGTTCCGGACCGTTCGCTACCTCTCGCTCCTTTCCTTGCTCGTCGCGCCCGCTACATTCGCGGGCGAGATCTACAAGTACGTCGAGAAGGACGGCACGATCGTCTACACGAACGTCCCGCCGAAGGGGAGCAAGGCGCGCCGCAGTTCGAAGGCCGCGCCGCGGGTATCCGACGCGCCGGCGCGTACCGTCCGGATCTCTCGCGAGGAGTTCGACGATTACATCCGCAACGCCGCGAAGCGCTATCGGGTTCCTGAAGCGCTCGTCTGGGCGGTGATGCACGCCGAGTCCAACTTCAACCCGCAGGCGGTGTCGCGGGTCGGAGCCAGCGGGCTGATGCAGCTCATGCCGGAGACCGCGGAGGAGATGTTCGTGAAGGACATCTTCGACGTGCGCGAGAACATCGAAGGCGGGACGCGGTACCTGCGTGTGCTGGCCAACAGGTTCGACGGCGACATGGTGAAGATGATCGCCGGGTACAACGCCGGTCCCCACGCGGTGGACAAGTACGGTGGAAACATCCCGCCGTATCGCGAGACACAGGCCTACGTCCGGAAGGTCCTCCGTCTCTATTACCAGTACAAAGACAAGCACGCGGAGCTCTCCGACAAGACGGAGCCGGCTCCCGCAGACTGAAGGGCTTCACGGCAATGGCGGACGGGGAGTTTCACCAGAACCTGTACAAGGGTGGCGAACTGCTGGCGGCGGGCAAGGTGATCGAGGCGAAGGACTACCTCGAACGCGCCCACGCGCTCAAGCCGAAGAACGAGAAGGGACAGAACCTCCTCGGGCTGGCCTACTTCAAGCTCGGCCTCTTCGATCGCGCCGCGGAGATCTACGAAGCACTCGTTCGCGAGAACCCGGTGGATCCGACCCTACGGGTGAACCTGGGGCTCGTGTATCTGAAGACCAACGCGCTGGCCCGGGCCATTCGCGAGTTCGAGACCTCGTGCGATCTCGCGCCGGATCACAAGAAGGCGCACAACTACCTGGGCCTGGCGCTGGCCCAACTCGGGAACTACGCCGAAGCGAAGGAACACTTCATCGCCGCGGGCTCCGACGCGATGGCGGAGAAGATGGAGCGCGCCCTCTCCGGTGAGGCCACCGGGCTCCATCGGATGCCGGCGGAGATCGAGCAGCAGGTCCTGCAGGAGCGTGCCCCCGCGTCAGCGCAGCCGCCGGCAGAGGAGCTGACCGAGGCGATTGAAGAGGTCGAGGTCGAGGTCACCGAAGGCGCGGACGCCGATTGGGGCGCGCAGTTCGATGCTGCGACCGCAGCGTCCGAGCCGTCGGAGCCACCGCCCGCGGACGACGTCGAGATCCGCTTCGCCGAGGACGAAGGGCCTACGGCGCTGGGGCTCGAGCAGGCGGCTTCGAACGCCGCGGAAGAGAGCGTGGTGGTCACCCTGGACAACGTCCCGGTGTCCGAGGCCCAGCCCGCGGCCGAGGTCCATCCGCTTGCCCCGATGGCAACGTCCGGAATCATGCCGCTCACCGACGTGGGGCCAGCGCTGGACGTCCTCCGGGCCGCGGTGGTCGCGCCGTTCGAGATTCGGGATGGAAGTGTCGCCATCAGCGTCGGCCACGAGCTGATGACGCGCATCGACGGTCTCCTGCTCAGCACCGGGCAGGTGCAGTTCGAGCCCGAGCTCAAGCGCTTCCGCGGTCGGAGCACCGAGCAGCCATTCGGAGAGGGCCTTGTGCGCATGATGCGCGCCACCGGTCACGGCGTGCTCGTGCTGTCCGCGCCGGAGAAACAGGTGTTCGTCGCCCTGGAGCTCGCTGGAGAGTCCGCCTACTTCCGAGAGGACCACGTGTTCGCCTTCGAGGAGCCGGTCGCGTTCGAGAACGGACGGGTTCCGTCGGAGGAGATCGGGGACCTGGACCTCGTGCATCTGCGTGGAAACGGGCAGGTCCTGCTGAAGCTGCCGGGGGCGCTGCGAAGTCACCAGATCCGCATGGATCAGCCGTCGACCGTACCGTTGGCTCGCCTGGTGGGCTGGTACGGGAACCTGACGCCGAGGCTCGTGTCCATCGCGCATGAGGAGAGTGGGGCGCTCGTGGCAGGCGGCGTCGAGCTGTCCGGCGAAGGATTCGTCCTGTTCTCCGCCACAATCGGATAGAAGCAGGCCGTGGATCGGGCTGCGCGGAAGCGGGTCAAGCAGGAGGAGCGGAGGCGGCGTCGCGAGGCGCGGAAGCCGAGCGTCCTTCTGCAGGAGTTCTGGAACCTCCCCAACATGCTGACGATGGCGCGGATGTTGGCGATCCCGCTGTTCGTCTGGTTCACGTACGACGCGGACCCCTGGTACAGCGCGTGGGCGGCCATCGTGTTTGCGGTCGCATCGCTCACCGACGTGGTCGACGGGTATCTCGCGAGGAAGTGGAACCTCGTGACGGTGGTGGGCAAGTTCCTCGATCCCCTTGCCGACAAGCTGATCGTCCTTGCCGCGCTGGTGATGATGGTGCGGCTCGGGCGGGTCGCCGCGTGGCTGGTGATCGTGCTGCTCTCGCGGGAGTTCATCGTCACCGGGCTCCGGACGATCGCCGCGAGCGAAGGGATCGTGATTGCCGCTGGTCAGGAGGGGAAGTGGAAGACCGGCCTCCAGCTCACCGGCATCATCTGCCTGTGCATCCACTACACCCACCCGCTCTGGCTTGGCTTCTGGACCGTGTCGGTCGATTACAACGTCGTGGGGCAGCTCCTGATGTACGCCAGCACCGCGCTGTCCGTGTGGTCGATGGGCGTGTACTTCAAGGGATTCCTCGACACCCTCGCGAAGCGGGGGGCCGCCGAGGGGGCCTGACCCGGTGGATGAATTCGGTGAAAAAAATCGTTGACGGGTAGGTGGGCCGTAGATAAAAGCCCGCCCACACGACGCGGACGACGCAAGTCGAAAGCGGAATGAATACGCGGGAATAGCTCAGCGGTAGAGCATCGCCTTGCCAAGGCGAGGGTCGAGGGTTCAAATCCCTTTTCCCGCTCCAGAAACCCTCGGTCGAAAGACCGGGGGTTTTGCTTTTAAGTTCAGCCGGCCTGAACGGCAGGGGTCGAGCCTGGGCGAACGGCCTGGTTCACAGCCGTGAGCAACCGCTCTGCCTCGCGCTCGGGATCCCGCGCCCATTCGGTCGACCACACGCGGTACACCTTCCATCCGAGGGCCTCGAGGATCTGCTTCCGCAGCCGCTCGCGATCCCGCGCGGTCTTCGCTCCCGCCCATCTGGGGCCGTCCAGCTCGATCCCCAGCGCGTACACGCCCGGTTGATCCGGCCGCTCGACGGCGAGATCGACCCGGTATCCGGCGCACCCGACAGCGGTCCGCACGCGATGGCCGGCGTTCACCAACGCTTGATGCACCTCTCGCTCGAACTGGCTCTCGAAGCTCGGTGCCGCCTGGTCGGCTCGCCGGTCCGCTCCTCGCGCAGCGAACTGGAGAAAGCTGCGCAGATGGGCCGCGCCCGTCGCCCGGGTCCGCGACAGGTCGATGTCCTCGGCCTGCAGCGTCGAGAACACCCGGAGCTGCGCGCGGGCGCGGGTGATCGCCACGTTGAGTCGCCGCTCGCCGCCGGATGCGGACAAGGGCCCGAAGTGCATCCGAAGCCGCCCCTGCGCGTCCTTCGCGTAGCCTACGGAGAAGTAGATCTCGTCCCGTTCGTCACCCTGGACGTTCTCGAGGTTCTTCACGAACACGGCTTCGGGGTTGTCGGAGGCGAAGTGCGGTTCGATGTCCGGGTGTTTCGCCCGCGCCTCGTCCAGCAGATCCTCGATCAGGGTTCTCTGCGGGAGGCTGAAGGTGACGACGCCGAAGCTCCGCGTCCCGGCTGCGATCTTCCGCAACTGCTCGACCAGGTGGTCGACCAGGCGCCGTGCCTCGACG
>JBAWAM010000284.1:0-18020 GCA_049589315.1 Myxococcaceae bacterium | reverse complement strand
GGGCCCGAGCGTCCGGCGCGCGCGCGTCACTTCGGCGCGCAGCTCGGCTTCGACCGCCGGGTCGGTGCGGCCGTCGACCACCACGTCCCCTTCGCGGATGTGGGCAGGCAGGGCGGAGCGCTTCAAGATCAGGGCACCCGCTCCCGAGGGAGAGAAGGCCCGGACCCTGTCGCCCTCCACCGCGTCGATCTCCAGCACCTCGTCGTCGGCGGGGTCCGTCAGGCATCCCCAATAGGTCAACGCGATGATCATGGCCGCTCTCCCTCCGCGCATGCCTGCACCTCCGCCTCCAGTCGCCCCAGCACGCCGCTCTCCAGCAGGGACGCGTAGCGCCCGTCACCCACCACGATGTGATCCAGCAGCTTGAGCCCGAGCAGGTTTGCGGCGCGCACGAGCTGCCGGGTCAGCGCGACATCCATCGCCGAAGGGTGTGGATCTCCCGAGGGGTGGTTGTGCGCGACGACGATGGCGGTGCACTTCGAGGACAGCGCGACCCGGAACACCTCGCGCGGATCGACCGGACAGGACTCCATCGTCCCCTCCGCGACCCGCACGTCCGCGAGCAGGGCGTTCCTCGAGTTGAGACAGAGGACGTGGAAGACCTCGCGGCGCTGCAGCACCAGGGTGGGCGCGAGGTGCCGGAAGATCTGTTCGGGCGTGACGAGCCGTGGCCGCGCGTCCCGGGTGCGCTGGGCCCGACACCCCAGCTCGAGCGCCGCCAACACCTGCGCTGCGCGCGCGGGTCCCAGCCCGGGGAGGGCGCACAGCTCCCGCGGATCGGATTGGGCGAGTGAGCGCAGTCCGCCGCGCGCACGCACCACGCTCTCTGCCAGCGAGAGCACCGGATTGCCCCTGCTCCCCGTTCCAAACAGCACCGCGAGCAGCTCCGAGTCGGTGAGGGCGCTGGCGCCCAGGCGCATCAGCCGCTCCCGGGGGCCTTCCCCTTCGAACGCCTTCGCCCTCACCGAATCTTCGGCTGCCGGATTGACACCTCCACCGCCCCCACCATCCTCGACCATCCCCATCCGCCACCCCCGTGCAGCGAGCGTGACTTCAGCAATGCCCATGCCGCAGGAACATCAGGCGGAGTGGGGCGAAGCCTGCGTCCACCGCGTCCGCGATCGGCCGTCGAGCGAGACGGACGCACGTGCTCCACACCGATTCTCAGCGGCCGAAAACCGTTTGCAGTCGGGTCCGGCGTAGTGCGAGGTTTCGCGCGATCTCAACACCCCGGAGGAGGGGAACCCATGGCAGCGAAGAAGAAGGCGGCGAAGCCGGCGAAGAAGGTGGTCAGCAAGGTGAAGGCGAAGGCGAAGGCGGCGCCGACGAAGGTTCGCGCGAAGGCCCTGCCGATCCCGAAGGGCTACCACGCCCTCACGCCCAGCCTGGTGGTCGATGGGGCGACCAAGGCGATCGCGTTCTACAAGAACGCCTTCGGCGCGAAGCAGAAGTCGGTGATGTCCTCGCCGGACGGCAAGATCATGCATGCCGAGCTCCAGATCGGGGACTCGTTCCTGATGCTCTCCGACGAGTTCCCGGACATGGGGGCGAAGTCTCCGAAGACCCTCGGCGGCGTCGGCTACAGCACGATGATCTACACGAAGAACGTGGACAAGCTGTTCGACCAGGCGGTGAAGGCCGGCGCGAAGGTGCTCATGCCGGTCACCGACATGTTCTGGGGCGATCGCTACGGCAGGGTGGAGGATCCGTTCGGCCACCAGTGGCAGCTGGCGACGCACAAGGAGGATCTCACGCCGAAGCAGATGGCGAAGCGCGCCGCCGCGGCGATGGCGCCTCCCGCCCAGGCGTAGTCCAGAGCGCAGCGCGCAGCACCCGACGGCCGGCGACCCCATCAAGGATCGACCGGCCGTCCTGCTGTTTCAGTCAGCCGAACCGGGAGAGCACGAAGAAGCCCTTGATCTTGTCGTTCGTCTCCCGCAGCCGCTCGGACAGCGTGCGGACGAACGTCCAGAGGATCACGTAGGCCAGATCCTTGTCGGTGAAGAGGAGCTGATCGAACTTCTCCCGGTCGAGCACCCACAGCGTGCAGGGGGTGTGGGCGATGGCGTCGGCGGAGCGGGGACCGCGTTCCTCGATCAGCGCCATCTCTCCGAAGTACTGACCCTTTTCGAGGATGGCCAGGGCCTCCTCTCCGACGCCGGGCACCATCTTGGAGATCCGGACCTTTCCGTCAGCGATGACGTACATCGCGGTGCCGGGGTCGCCCTCCCTGAAGATGTACTCGGAACCGTCGAAGTGCCGGGTGACTGCCAGATCTGAAATCTTCTGGAGCTGATGACTTGTCAGCCCTTCGAAGAGTACGACCTTCTTGAGCAGCGCGAGGTCCATGAGGTTATGCATTCGTAGCACGGCCGGAAGGCGCTCTGTTACCTTCCCGGCCCCTATCATCGAGCATTGGCAAGGAGTGCGTCGTGGCGGAAGAGCAGGTCCAGAAGGTCGTCATCATCGGGTCGGGCCCGGCGGGCTACACCGCAGCCATCTACGCGGCGCGTGCGAACCTCAACCCCGTCATGTTCGCCGGCGGTCCGGCGGAGGATGATCCGCAGCGGGTGCCGGGCGGACAGCTCATGATCACCACCGACGTGGAGAACTACCCGGGCTTCCCCGATGCGGTGACCGGCCCCGAGCTGATGGCCCACTTCCAGAAGCAGGCGGAGCGCTTCGGCACGGTCGTCCACATGGAGAACGTGCTCGAGGTGGACTTCTCCAAACGGCCCTTCCGGATCACCAGTGAGTCGAACGAGGTCCTCAGCCAAACCGTGATCATCGCCACCGGCGCCTCGGCGAAGTGGCTGAACGTGAAGGGCGAGGACCAGTACAAGAACCGCGGCGTTTCGGCCTGCGCCACCTGCGACGGGTTCTTCTTCAAGGGGCAGGAGGTCCTCGTCATCGGCGGTGGCGACACCGCGCTGGAGGAGGCCACCTACCTGAGCAAGATGTGCTCGAAGGTGACGGTCATCCACCGACGCGATCAGCTCCGCGCTTCGAAGATCATGCAGGAGCGCGCGCTCGCCAACCCGAAGATCTCCTTCGAGTGGAACACCGTGGTCGAAGAGGTCCTCGGCAACGAGAAGGGCTTCACCGGCGTCGTGGCGAAGAACGTCGTCACCGGCGACATGAAGGAGCTCAAGGCGGGCGGCCTTTTCGTCGCGATCGGTCACCAGCCGACGACGAAGCTCGTGGAAGGCGTGCTGGAGTTCCATGCCAACGGCTACGTGAAGACGGTCCCCGGAACCACCCGCACCAACATTCCGGGCGTGTTCGCCTGCGGTGACGTGCAGGACCACTACTACCGACAGGCGATCACCGCCGCCGGCACCGGCTGCATGGCGGCGATCGACGCCGAGCGCTGGATGACCGAACACGGTCTGGCCTGACGAGGCGTCCCGATGAAGATGGTGGATGTCGGCGCGAAGGACCGCACCGAGCGGATCGCCGTCGCGACCTGCCGGGTCCGGATGAAGCCGCAGACCCTGGAGCTCATCCGGAAGGGGAAGGTGGAGAAGGGGAACGTGATCGAGGCCGCGAAGCTGGCCGCGATCATGGCCGCCAAGCGGACCCCGGACATCGTCCCCCTCTGCCACCCGATCGCGCTCACGAGCGTGAGCGTGGATGTGGAGCCGGTGACTGTCGGCGTGGAGATCCGGGTCGAAGTGAAGACGGTGGAGCGGACCGGGGTGGAGATGGAGGCGCTCACCGCCGCATCCGCCGCGGCGCTCACCGTCTACGACATGTTGAAGAGCCAGGACCGCGGGATGGTGATCGAGAAGCTCCAGCTCGAGCACAAGAGCGGCGGCCGTACGGGCGTGTGGGACCGCACAGGCGGCGGGCGGTCGAGGCGAGCGAAGTCGACGCGCCAGGGCGGCCAGGCGGGCTGAAACGGTTTGGTCGAGCAGAGTGGGTTCGTTAACCTCGCCACATCGACTCGCCGATAACATCGAAGCCCTCCCGTTCGCGTTGGACCCGCTTCTTCGCGCGAACCGACCGATTCCGTGCCGCGAGTCTGCTGGCTGTGGTCGCGCTGGTCGCCTTCGAGGCCCTGGGCGCGGTCGACTGGGGCGACGCGGAGTTGCTGGTGGGCGCGTCGCTCTCACTGGCGGTGTGCCTGACCTACCTGGGCGAGCTGGGCCGGGACGCGTGGTTCTTCCGGCTGAAGCTGTGGCGCCACCGCTGGCCCGACCTGTTGTTCGCGGTTCCGGCCGGTCTGGCGCTGGGTGGCGGGAGCCTGCGGGGTGCAGCGACGTTGCTGGGCATACGCCTGATCACGCGCGAGCTCATCGATCTGGTCGCCTGGCGTCCGGTGGCGCCGGTGCTACAGGCGCTGCTGAGCCGTCCGCTGACGCTGCTCGTCCTGTCGTTCCTTCTGCCCATCGCGGCGGGAACAGTGGCCTTGATGTTCCCCGCGGCGACCCAGAGCGGAGAAGGCACCCCGCTCATGACCGCATTCTTCACCGCCACCAGCGCCACGACCGTCGGAGGGATGTCGGTGGTCGACGTGGGGAGCTACTTCAGCCGGTTCGGACTCTGGGTGATCCTGATCCTGGTCCAGGTGGGCGGGCTGGGGATCATGACCATCACCACCACCCTTGCGCTGGCGTTCCGCAGCCGCCTCTCGGCGCGGGCCCGTGGGGCGATGCAGGAGATCCTCGAGGAGGAGACGGTCGTCGGGTTCCGGCGGATGCTCTTCTCGATCGTCTTCCTCACCGTGACGATCGAGGCGCTGGGGGCGCTCGCGCTGTGGCCGTCGCTGACCCACGATGCGTCGGGCGAGCCGCTCGTCGCCAAGGACCGGGCGTTCTATGCCGCGTTCCACTCGGTGAGCTCGTTCTGCAACGCGGGGTTCGCGCTGTACCCCGACAGCCTCGCCCGGTTCGTCGCCTCGCCGGGGGTGAACCTGTCCGTGATGGTGCTGATCATCCTCGGCGGGCTCGGCTTTCCCGTGCTCAACGCGCTGCTCGACGTGCGGCTGTGGTGGAAGCGCGGCCTGCGAAGGGGCTGGCAGTTCCTTGAAGTACATGCGCGGCTCGTGCTGGTCAGCTCGGCGGCGCTGATCCTCTTCGGAGCGGTGACCTGGTTCGCGTTCGAGCAGGGCCACACGCTCGCGGGGCTCTCCTGGTTGGAGCGGCTGTGGGCCAGCCTCTTCATGAGCGTGTCGCTGAGGACCGCCGGCTTCGGCACCGTCGACGTGGCGCTGCTGTCCACGCCGATGCTGCTGCTGTCGCTGGTGATCATGTTCATCGGCGGTTCGTCCGGCGGCACGGCTGGCGGCGTGAAGACGACCACCATCGCGGTGCTGGCGCTCACCTTCCGCGCCATCCTGCGGCGCCGACCGGAGGTGGAGGTCTATGGGCGAACCATCCCGGCGAACACCGTCTATCGGGCGTCGGCGGTGGCGTTGGTGTCCTTCGGCCTGCTGTTCGTGCTCACGCTGCTGCTCTTCATGGCCGAGCCGAACCTTCCGTTCCGGGACGTCCTGTTCGAGGCGGTGAGCGCGTTCGGCACCACCGGGGCCACGACCGGCCTCACGTCGCAGACTTCGGCAGCGGGGCGGTTCGTGCTGTGTCTGTTGATGTTCGTGGGACGGCTCGGGCCATTCACCCTCGCGCTTGCGGTGGGGTTATCGCCGAACAAGGGCAGCTTCGGGTATCCGACCACCAAGGTGGTCGTCGGCTGAGGAGTCTTCGAGATGGCGATCAAGAGCTACGTCGTTGTGGGGTTGGGGCAGTTCGGCGAGCACGTCGCGCGTCGCCTGTCCGAGGCCGGGCACGACGTGCTGGGCCTGGACAAGGACATGGAGCGGGTCGAGTCGCTGAAGGACGCGGTGCCCCGGGTCGCGCGGGCGGACTGCACCTCGGAGAATGCGATGCGGGCGATGGGGGTGGGCGAGGCCGAGGTCGCGGTGATGGCGCTCGGCGAGGAGGACTTCGAGGCCGCGGTGCTGGGCACTGCGGTGCTCAAGGGCCTGGGCGTGAAGACCGTGGTGGCCCGCTCGTCGTCACCACAGCGCGGGAGGATTCTCTCCCTGGCTGGCGCAAACCGGGTGGTCTACCCGGAGGCGGAGATGGGCGAACAGCTCGCGCAATCGCTCCTGCACAGCAACGTCGCCGCCAGCGTGGCCCTGCCGTCCGGATTCTCCCTGGTCGAGCTGCGCGCCCCAAAGACGGTGGCAGGAAAGACCCTGCAGGAGCTCCAGCTTCGTCAGACCCACGCGCTCAACGTGGTCGCGATCGAGCGCGGGGGAAAGGTCCGGGATCCCGAGCCCTCCTTCGCGCTGGAGGATGGCGACATGTTGCTGCTCGCCGGCCGGACCCATCAGATCGATTCGCTGGCCCGGTTGTGGGAATGAGCCGGTGTCAGATCGCCTCTTCGAACCTCGACGAGGCTGACAAGTAGCGACTCGGCCGAGCGCCCGATCCGGTACGGGCCCGTACCGGCTGTGACCGCTCCGCCCCGGGCCGGCACCTCGAGCGCGCCGACCGTTGAGGTTCGACGTGAGAGATACGTCACGATGCCTGGCGTTCGGGATCGCGCGCGGCTGAAGCCTTGTGCCGCCAGAAGTGCTCCAGCACCGACACGTTCGAGCTGCCGGGTCGATAGGCGTGCACCAACGCGCCGTGCACGTAGTCGGACGCTTCGGCGCAGGCATCGGGGAGAGGACGCCCAAGGCAGAGCTGGGCCGCGATCGCCGAGGCCAGCGTACAGCCGGTGCCGTGGCCGTTGACGTCGAGGCGCGGGTGCACGAAGCGGCTCACGTGGTTGCGATCTCCCAGGCAGAGGCGGTCCACCACCTCGTCCGTGCCGGGGAGGTGACCTCCCTTGAGCAGAACCGCCCGCGCTCCGAGAGAGAGCAGCTCGCCCACGGCGGATTCTGCCGACTCGCCGTCGGGGATGGGGTGGCCGAGGAGCTGTTCGGCTTCGGGGATGTTGGGCGTGGTCACGCTCGCCAAAGGGATGAGCCGCGTGCGCAGCGCCTGGAGTGCGTTCTCCTCCAGAAGCCGCGCGCCGGAGGTCGCGACCATCACCGGGTCGAGCACGAGCGCCGCGGGCCGGTGATGCTCGAGCGCGTCGGCGACGGCGTGGATCACCTCGGCGCTGGCGAGCATGCCCAACTTCACCACGTGCACCCGGAAGTCCGCGAAGCAGGCGTCGATCTGCGCGCGCAGGAAGTCCAACGGAGGCACGTGCACCGCCGCAACGCCGCGGGTGTGCTGCGCGGTGAGAGCGGCGAGGGCGGAGAGCCCGTGCACGCCGTGCGCGGCGAAGGTCTTGAGATCCGCCTGGATGCCGGCGCCACCGCCGGAGTCGGAGCCGGCGATGGTGAGCGCACAGACGGGGCGGGGATCGGGAGCGTTCATCGTCCTTCGATTGTGCCGCGCTCGGGCGGGTAGGTCACCCGTGTTCCCCTGAACCGGGCGAAGGCCGTGGGTCCATGCGGCTCGGTCCGGTTCGGGCTGACGATGTGCTCCACCACCACGCCCCGCGCGAACAGCGCATCTGCGACGAGCGAGCGGTGGCACCTCCAGCGGAGTGCTTCGGCGCACATGATCGCCGCAGGGCCTTCACGTGCAATGCGTCTGAGCTCCTCCAGCCCCGCCTCGAAGCCGGCCGTCTGCATGTAGTCGGCGTATCCCCGGAAGCTCGCGTTCCTCCAGCCTGTGTTGGGCGAGTCGGGGCGAGCGTGGCGCAGCCCGCCGAGCGCAGCGAGGTGCACGTGCCGGATGCCGGCGCTCGCCAGCGCAGCCGGGAACACGTCCAGGTTGAACTGCGGGTTGGTGCGCGAGCGCGGCACGGTGCGGATGTCCGCCAGCGTCGCGACGCCGTGTGACCAGAGCAGGTCGATCATCTCCTCGATCGAACGGGTGGAGTGCCCGACCGCGAAGATCTGAACGTCCTCCCAGCCGGGCGCCACCGGGCGTCGTCGGCGGCGAGGAGCGCGCGCACCCGGCGTCATTCGCCCGAAGGTCGCCAGGGTTTCTCGGACAGCTCCGCGTCCCAGTACAGGCGCTCCTTGTGGAAGGCGACGACCACCAGCGAGTGGGTGATCTCTTCCGAGCGCAGCAGCTCCGGGATCTCCTTCCGGGGGCGCAGGACGACCTCGATGTCCTCGCCGGCGTCGAGGGTGGTCTCGCCCGCCAGATGGCAGCCCAACGCGAGGTACGTGTAGCAGCGGTTGGTCTGCATTGCGGGGTTCGGATGCACGAAGCCGAGGGGAATCACCCGCCCAGGCACATACCCCGTCTCCTCCTTCAGCTCGCGGACCGCCGCGTGTGCCGGGCTCTCGCCCAGGTCGACCATTCCGCCCGGGATCTCCAGCGAGTTGGCCCAGATTCCAAACCGGAACTGGCGCACCAGCACCACCTCGTCATGGACGGTGACCGGGATGATGTTCACCCAGTCGGTGCTCTCGATGATCACGCGAGGATGTTCCGCGCCGTTTCTCGGGTCGGCGACGGTGTCCTCGCGGATCGTCAGGATTCCATAGTCGGCAGGAAGTCCGGGCCGCACCCGCTTCCATTCCTTCGGAGCGCTCATTGACCGCGATTAATTCACGAACTGCAGCCGCTCCTTCAATGCCTTTGCAGCGGACTTCAACGCCGCCGCGTCCGGGGCGGGGCCCAGTTGCATGACGCGCTCGAGATCCGACAGCGCCGCCCGGTACGCGCCGAGCGACGAGAGCAGGGCCGCCCGGGTCCGCAGCTCGAGCGGATGGTCGGGCGCGAGCTGCAGCAGGAGATCCTGGACCTTGATGGCGCGCAGCTGATCTCCCCGAGACAGGTAGATGCGCTTGAGGTTCATCAGCATGCGCCAGACGATCTCACGCACCGGCGTGGGGGCGAACAGCGCGTCCGACAGCCGCGCTTCGGGAACGACCTGGCGCAGCAACGCCTCGCAGTCCTCCGTCGACAGCAGCTTCCCGCCGTTGAACGGGTCCACCACGAGCCGCCCGCCGTCCCTGCCGATCGCCACGAGGAAGTGGCCGGGGAAGCCCACGCCATACAGCGGAATGCCCGCGCGGCGCGCCACCTCCAGCCACACCACCGACACGCTGATGGGGATGCCTCGCTTCTGGTCGAGCACCCGGTTGATGAAGCTGTTCTCCGGGTCGTGGTAGCGCGCCTCGTTTCCACGGAGGTCCTCTTCTTCCACCAGCACCGTCCGCAGGGCCTCCACCTGGTCGACGGGGGTCCACGAGTCGGTGCGGGCTGCGACGACCCTGCGCGCGAGCCGATCCAGGTGGTCCTGGGTCCGCTCGATGTCCAGCGATGGGTACTCCAGGGCCGCCACCGCGAGGGCCGCGAGGTCGAGCCGGTCGGCCGAGGCGTGGAACGACTGGGAGAGCAGCTCTCCCGCTTTCGGATGGGTCAAATCCAGAGTCAGCACGATCCCACGGATAACCGTGCCGGGGGTCCCGTCAAGGTGCGCGGGTCCTCAGCCGGGGCTCGGCGAGGACGGCGCCACCCCGCTACTTCTGGGCGATGTCCCACTTCAGCCTCCCATAGCTCCTCCGGAACGCCTCGACATCATTGAGGAAGGCGCCCTTCAGATCCTCCCGGCCGTCTAGGAACGCGACGAAATCCAGCTGGCGGTCCGGTCTGCCGAATTCCTCGTCGAACAGGCGGACGTATTCGTTCGCCGGCAGGGTCCGCCGCCCTGCGACGTCGACCAGGGCGATCCGGATCCCGTGCACGTTCTTCGACGGCATGTAGCTCTTGAAGACGAGCTCGGTGCAGACCAGCGCCGCATCGGAGAAGAAGTCGAAGTTGAAGTCGTAGGGGCGCCCCTGGTAGCCGAACGCCCGGACCATCGCCTTCGCCTTGTCCACCTTGGTCAGGCGGGGGCGCATCACGCCGACGTAGTCCACGCGCAGGCCGTGTTCGATCCCGGTGAACGCCACGCCCTCGCTGATCGACTCCATGATCCGGATGGGGTCGCCGTGCTCGTCGCGCCCGCCGAACGCGGCCCATTTCTCCGGATACTTCTCCGCGAGGTGGGCCCCCAGCATCTCGGGCTTTCCGGGCAGCGTCGCCAGCCAGGCCTTCACCTCCGGGTCCTCGTCGAAGAATGCGGAGAACGCCTCGCGCGGGCCCAGGTACAGCTCCGCGTGCGGCCAGAAGCCTGGCAGGCCGATGTTGGAGAGGTACCAGTTCTGCCGCGCCACGACGATGTCGCCCGGCTCCATGCGCTGGATGAGCTCGAGCACCTGTTCGCGGCTGATCAACGGCTGATTCTTGCGCTTCACCCGGGTGTCGCCCATCCACTCAGCGACGGATCTCTGGACAGGGAAGATGCCGGCGGAGGCGGTGTCCTTCGCGATGTCGACCGCGTTCTTCACGAACAGGTTGACGCCCCGCTTGAGGAGGCGGCCCTTCGCGACCTTCGAGTTCAGCGCCATCTCCTGGAGCACCCAGCGCACGTCTTCACGCTCGCGGAGGCCGAGCTCGGAGAGCAGGGGGCGCACCTGGGGGAGCCACGCGTCGCCGGTCACGAGCTGGGTGCTGGTGGAGACGTGGATGACCCGGGACTTGAAGACGGCGAAGGCTCTCTCGGGGATGCCGTATTCGGGCGCCGGCTCGTCCAGAAGCACCTCGAGCTGCGGTCTTCCCGCGGAGAGGTCCGCGAAGACCATGCCGTGCGCGAGCTCGGTGGTGAGGGCGCCGTGGGTGAGCAGGTAGCCCCACGCGTGGCGGACCTTCTGGGACTCGGTTTTCAGGGGGAGCTTCACGAAACCCCAGTACCGCTGCCGAAGCACCTCGCAGGAGAGGAAGTAGTCGAACATCGCGGCCCAGGCGGTGAGCAGCGTCCGCTTCTGCTCGGGCGTGTAGGGGATCGCGTCCTTGTGGTTGAAGAGCCCGCGGCTCTCCTTCAGCTGTTCCTGGACGCGGCGCAGCCCGTTCGCGTACTGCCGGAGCCGGGCGAGGTCGCTCTGTGCCTGCTCCACGAAGGCGGCGTCGTCGAGCGCGAAGACGCCGTCGGAGCGGAGCTGCGCGTCCGTCGGCGCAGCGGCCTGAAGGTGGAGCAGCAGGACGATCGGGAGTGCGAGCATTCGAAGGACTCCTTGCCGCCCCATCCTGCCACGCGGAGCGGCCGAGCGGGCCGCGCCCGTGTTCTGCGCCCGCCCCGCCCCGTTCCCAACTTTTCCATCGGCATATGCGCGCTCCCCCCGAAGGGAGCACAGAAAGGCAGGAACGCATGGGTATGGGTCTGCACGAGGATCCCGCTCGCTCCGTCACGGCACACATCGACGCGGCGGAGTTTCCGATCAGCCGCGAAGATCTGGTCCTCATCGCCGAGGACAACGGGGCGCCGTACGACATCATCAACCTGTTCAAGTCCCTTCCGCGTGAGGACTACGACTCGAGGGAGATGGTGTTCCGCGATCTCGCCGAAGCCGCGCGTCGCATGGCGATGGGCAACACGCGCGAGGAGGACCCCTATCGGGATCGGCGAAACATCGGTCGGGATCTCGTGGAAGAGCACCCCGGGGCCGCGGGGCGTCACCCCTAGCGAGTTGTCGCGGAGGAGGCGGGTTTCTGGGAAGGTCGGCGCATGCGTACGACGCTCCGGGTCCTCCTCCCCGCGTTGTTGTTCATGGTCGGCTGCAAGGCCGGCCCTCGGCCCTTCCCAGAGCCGCAGGAGCCTCCGCCGGAGGCGATCCGGATCGAGTTCGAACCGCCCCGAGGGCGAACGCTGGTGGAGCACTCGACGGTGACGCGCACCAAACGCGACCCGGAGGGGACCGCGCACAAGGAGCGGGTCGAGGCGACCCTGCACAGCCGCTTCGAGCCCAACGACGAGGGCTATGTCTTCACGCAGGAGATTCCATCCGTCCGGGTGACGCGGGACGGGGTCCCGGTGGAGAGCCCGCTCGTGCAGCTCGTGACCGGGTTCCCGCTGCGCGTCCAGTTGGCGAAGGACGGCGCCTTCGTGCGCCTGCTGAACCCGGAGGATGCGGAGGCCGCGGTGCGCAAGGCGTTCCCGAAGCCGGAGGAGGCCGAGGCGGTTCTGCGCTTCTTCACCCCCGGCGCGCTGGAGGCGCAGGCCCGGCGCGAGTGGGACTCCCGCTACGGCGAGCTCTTCGGCCGGAACCTCCGCAAGGGCTCCGTCTGGTACGGGGTCGAAACGCTGGAGGTCGGGGGCGAGCAGCACCCGTATCTGGTAGAGCGCCGCGTCGAGGGCACGAAGCCGACGGTGGAGGGACGGGATCTCGTCATCCACCTGGGCTGTCCGGCCACGGTCCAGGCCGCGGCGGATCCGGAGGCGGCAAGGCAGGTGCTGGAGGCCGCCGACATCGAGGAGGTCCGACCGGTGGAGTGCGACGGCGAGCAGTTGGTCGCGTTGAACCCGTTCCTGCCGCGCTCGACGATCCTCGAGGTCCGCTCGGGCCCGGTGGTCTTCCGGCGGGAGGTGCGGACGGAGTGGGCGAACGAGGGCGAGACCAGGGAGGCAGAGTGATGGACTGGAAGGACAACCTGATCGACGACGACGCGGGGATCCGTCAGATCGTTCGCGACTCGAAGCGGATCGCAGTGCTGGGGATCAAGCCGGAGGACCACTCCGACCAGCCGGCGTTCTACGTACCGAAGTACCTCGTTGATGCGGGCGTGGAGGTGGTGCCGGTGCCTGTCTACTACCCCGGGGTGACGACCATTCTGGGCCGCCCGGTGTTCCGCAAGCTCGCGGACATTCCCGGGGAAGTGGACCTCATCAACGTGTTCCGACGCCCGAAGGACATCGACCAGCACGTCGACGACATGATCGCCAGGAATCCGAAGGTGGTGTGGTTCCAGTCCGGCATCACCAACGAGGCCGCCGCCGAGCGCCTGGCGAAGGCGGGGATCAAGGTGGTGCAGAGTCGGTGCCTCATGGTGGACCACCGGCGCCACGCCTGAGCCGCGGGCGATCACGTCAGGGCGCGAGCAGTTGTTCGCGCAGGTGCGGCGTGTCGGTGTTGGGGCCGAGCCAGATCGCGAAGAGCGCCCGAGCAAAGTCCTCGCCGGGGATGGTGAGCCTGGTGCCGTTGGCCGCGCGCAGGATCGTCCCGGTGCCGGGCACATAGGTCATCACGATCCGCTCGCCCTCGTGCACGTCCTGGATGCTCCGGAGCATCTCGTTCACGCGCGGGCGCAGCGTCTCGAAGTCGTCGGGCGCCGCGTTCTGGAAGCCTGCGAGCAGCGCCTTCCGGACCTCCTGTCCGGGCAGGTTGCGCAGGATGTACAGCCGGAGCTGCTTCACCTGGTCCGCATCGATGATGGCATCGGCCGTGTCGAGCGGTTCGGTGAGGTAGAGCGCGATGCCATAGACGTCGAACCACAGCTTCTCCTGGAGCGCGGCCCCCTTCAGCTCGAGCACGTGCCCCTCGACCACGGTCCGCTCCGGGACCTTCATGCCCCCGACCTGGCGCGCCTCTGCGGGTGCAGGGATCGCCAGCGCGGCCAGCGCGAGGACCGCCCCTCCAAACGTTCGCCGTGTCACGGTTCGTCCTCCCTCGGG
This sequence comes from Myxococcaceae bacterium, assembly GCA_049589315.1. GTDB lineage: Bacteria > Myxococcota > Myxococcia > Myxococcales > Myxococcaceae > JBAWAM01. The sequence continues at coordinate 4,508 of JBAWAM010000284.1, read as the reverse complement.
CGAAGTTGGGGAGGGCGCTACCCGGTGTCAGGTGACCGGGGCACGGCGAGGCACCCGCCCGGCCGCCTGCTCAACGCGACGGGAACGGCTCCGGCGCTTTGGACAGCGCCCTTCCGGTCGCAGCGCGCGCGGCCTCCATCGCCTGGCGTCCCTGGCTGAGCTTCGAGGGAGACACTGCGGGCAAGTGCGAGACGACGACGTAGACGGGGATGCCGCGGGCTTCGAGCACCTTGAGCTGAAGCGCGAAGTGCTCGCGCCGGGCCGCATCGAGCCCGACCCCCATGCCCTGCGCATAGGCGAAGGCGCCCGCGAGCTTCTGGCGCGAACGGCTGGGCAGCCAGTGCACCAGGAATGCGTCGAGGTCCCTGCCGGCCTCGCTCTCGGCGAGCGCGACGAGCGGCGCCTTGTCGATGATCCCGCCGTCCCAGAAGAGCTCGTCACGGACGGGCACCGCGCGGAACAGTCCCGGATACGCGCAGGTCGCGTGCACCGGGCCCAGGAGGTCACCCGAGGAGAAGATCTCGCTGCGGGCCCGGGTCAGGTTCGTGGCCACGAGGACCAGCGGCTTCGGGCACGCCTCGAAGGAGTCGACGGGGAGCGAGGACTTCAGTAGCACCCGGAATCGATCGCCCTTGAGCAGACCGGTGGAGCCGTGTCCGCCGCGGACCGCGCCGACGAGCGCGCCGATCGGGTCCGGATCCCAGAAGTGCTCTCGGTTGAGCTCGAGCAGCACCTTCTGCAGCGTATCGAGGGAGGCGCCCGCGGCAGCGTGCGCGGCGATGAGCCCGCCTGCGGAGCTGCCTGCGTATGCGGAGGGTTGCAGCCCGGAGCGGAGCAGGCCTTCGAGGAAACCTGCGTGACCGTAGAAGCCGAAGAAGCCGGCCGACATCACCAGGCCGAACCTACGGCCTTCGAGGAGCGAAGCGAGCGTTGGGGCGGTCAAGGTCGCGCGAGCGTATCGCCCGGCAAGACGGTGTCGATCATCTATCCCACGGTCCGTCATCCCTGAGCGCGCGCGTACACTTTGCGCCAACTCCCTGCTCCCTTCGTTGACTGGGATCGATCAGGTGTCTACGCCGGTCGCCATCCGCGATCACTCAAGGAGGCGGACACATGAAGCTCTCGGTTCTCGCAGGTGTCGTCGCTGCACTCGTCGCTGGAGCGGCCTACGCGCAGGATCAACAGCCTGGCGCCGAGGACATGAGCAAGGCGGGGCCGTGGACCCGCAGGCCCACCGACGAGAAGAAGACGAAGAAGGAGATCTCCGACTTCCTCAAGCAGGAGGACGCGTTGATGAAGAAGGGTGACTTCGACGCGTTGGTCTCCCGCATCGACTTCCCCATCTTCATGGCCACCGACGACTCGCAGGGCGTGCCCAGGGCGAAGGAGTACAGCCGCGAGGAGTACGTCACCATGATGCGGCCGATGATGCAGAACATGCCGCAGGACATGAAGGTGCAGCACAAGCACACCGTGACCGTCCTCTCGGACTCCCTCGCCAACGTCACCGACGATTACACGATGACCATGGGCAAGCAGAAGCTGCGCGGTCGCAGCAGCAGCCTGCTCGTAAGACGAGACGGGCAGTGGAAGTGGAAGACGACGGCCGAGCCGGGGTGGGGTGACATGCCGGAGGCCGGCGTCGGTGGAGCATCGACCGAAGGGCAGAACAAGCACAGGCCGAAGAAGAAGTAGTCGCTGTCCTCTGACAGGGGACATTGGACTGCGCCCCGACCGTCCACGTGAGCGCGCCGCCCCTGCAACATCCTCACTGCGCGTCAGGCATTCCGCGACGTTGGGCTGAGGGCGGGGGCGGCACCCTTGTTGCTCACGCAAGCTCCAGGCCTCGTGCATTCGAGGCCCGGGGAGTTTTCGGAATGCGCATTCGTGGTGCCAGCGAGGTCGGACGCTTCGGTGTTCTCTGCGTCTTGATGCTCGGCGGGCTTTCACAAACAGCCTGCGAGCTTCCACCGGGAGTCGCCGTCTACCAGACCGCCAACGTGGGGGAGGAGAAGGAGGAGCCCCCGCGGAAGCCAGCCGTCGAAGGGTGCCAGCCCACGCTCGACCTCAGGCTGGCTTCGTCCGTCGCAGAGCTCCGTTCGAAGGTTCCGGTGACGATCAGGATCCGGGGAGGCGATGACGGCAGCGCTCCCGGCGCGCGGCCGTTTCAGCTCGTGCTGCTGAATCAAGGGCAGCCGGTGAAGACCCTGCTCGATTCACCCCAGGGGCTGGAGTCATCGGATTCGGCGGTGACAGTCCCGTTCCTTCCCGACGAGATCGAGGGCCTTCAGCCGGGCCGCTACGTCCTGCGTGCCAGCATGGGCTGTCCGGCGGCTGCGAACCCGTCGACTCCGGCGAGCATGGAGGTGGACCTGTTCGTCGTGCGCGTCGGCGCCACTCGGGTCGAGGTCCAGGCGGGTGACGGCGAGCGCGTGCCACTGGCGTACCACGCGGTGGGGGGAACGAGCCGGAACTTCTATCCAATCAAGGCGACTGATCCCGCCAGCGCCCTGGCGGTGCCGAGCGGCGAACCCGAGCTGGACTCGCCCGACGGCACCGCCCGCGCGTTTCCGATGCCCTGGAGCGGGCTCGACTCTCCGCCGCTGGATTCGACAGGGGCCGTCCTTCGGACAGGGGTCGCCTTTCCCGTGTCCGTCACCATTGGGACCCAACCCGACCTCGTTTTCACGGTGGGCCGCTCCGGCGCGGGCGCGGATGGCAAGCCGATCCCGACCGGACTGGACACGCCCTCCCTTCCGCCCATCCGACTGGCGCTGGAAGGAGGAGAGGCGAGTGACGGCAATTTGACCGAGGGTGGGAAGGTCACCGTCCGGCCCTCCTCGACGCCGGTTCCGTCCGTGTCGCGCTACGACGTGCTGCTGCAGTGGCGGTTCGAGGCGCGGGACGGAGAGGGGCTCTGGCAGCCCATCCCCGGCGCGACCCAGAGCGCGACGGTGCGCTTCTACGGCGTCCTCGGCAACGAGATGGGGGCGTCGCCCCCGAACCTCCCCTGGGTGGCGGTGGTGGACGCAGTGACCCGCCGCATCGGCGGCGCGACGAGCGACCCCGCCGAAGTTCGCGCCCTGCTGGTGCAGCACATCTACGAGGAGAGCGGGCTGCGGTACGACCGGTCGAGGGGCGCGTCTGCCTACACGGGCTATCAGACTCCGGCGACCTACAGCGGCGGGGTCTTCGACCTGACAGGGTTCGTGGCGCGTGCCGAAGGGAGCGTCATCAACTGCGCCGACGCCGCGAGCATCGTCTCGACGTTCGCGAACATGGTGGGCGTGCGCCTCCGCTACGCCATCATGCTCGAGGACTTCCCCCTCAACCCCGTCCTCGGGATCGGCTCGACCCGGCCCGGCTCGCCCTTCGACAGCGGGAACATGGGGTTCAAGTTCCATGCGGTCGCCAGCCACGATTCTGCCGCGACCATCAATGACGCGACCCTGGCGGTGGATGGGGATGCCAACCCGGACGCCGCTCCTTTCACCAAACGGCTCGTCCAGAACATCCCCGGTCCGGAGTACGCGCAGCGGCTCTCACCCGGCAACCCGGAGTATCGCTATGTGGATCAAGTCACGAAGGTCCAATGACGCGCGGGTGGTGCTCGCCGTCCTGCTCGCGGGCTCGGTCGCGCTGGCGGATTCCGGGTCGAAGGCGTCCATGCCCGCTTCGGTCGCCGGCTTGAAGCTGGAGGGACTCCGCCTGCCGGGGCTCCACCTTTCCTCGCGCGAGGACCGTCCACTCGAAGAGGGCGGTACGGTGCTCCGCTTTGCGGATGAAGGGGAGCAGGTCCGGGCCGTGGTGCGGGTTGCGGTCGCAGCAGACCACCTCGGCGCGCGTCGGTTCCTGGACTTCGAGCTGTCGGCGATCTCGAAGCACCTCATCGCGTCGACGGGCTCGAAGCACGGTGAGCCCGCATTCACGGATGACAAGGAGACGTTGATCATCGCCGCGGTGGCGAACCTGGCGTACTCCGTTCGCCTCATCGATCCGGCGGAATCGGCGGGACTCCCGTCGGCGCAGGAGATCGCGGCGGAGCTCCGCGACCGCATCGTTCCCGGTACGCCGTCGTTTCCCCTTCCTGCGGTGTCGATCCCTGTCGAGGTGGACGCGGACGAGGGCGCGCGCGTCCGGGTCGACCCACAGCCAGGCACGGACGTTCGACTCCGCGCAGAGGGCGGCTACATCCAGGCCCACCCGGACGGCCCCGTGCTCCGCCCCTTCGCGCCAGGTCCGATCGTGTTGATCGCCACCTCCGTGGATGAGCTCGGGCGGGTGGGCGTGAAGCGGCTGGAGCTCCAGGCCCGCTGACTGGCGGACATCGCTGGACGAACAGACGAGCCATCGGCCGCTCAACTCCTCGAACGCAGCCCGTGAGAACGACCCGGTCTGGCGCCTGCCGGGCCGAGCCTTGTCTTGGGGCGCTCGAATCGATAGATGAGCATGCGCCGATATGGAGGAGCTCAGCCAATCATTCCGGGCGCTCGGGGATACGACGCGCC
>JBAWAM010000283.1:0-23998 GCA_049589315.1 Myxococcaceae bacterium | reverse complement strand
CTCTCCGGACGCCGCCCTGGCCGAGGTGATCCGGTCCGCGCCAGAGGTCGTGCAGGGCCTGGTCATGTACAACCATGCCTCGCTCGAGAAGCTGGGGCCTGCGCGCAAGTTCCTGCTGACGTCGCTGGCCGGGCGGACCCCCGGGAGCACCGTGGAAGGGGTTCCGCTGGAGAAGGTGCGCATCCTGCGCTTCCATTCGGCGGAGATGCCGCTCCAGCCGTTCGTGGACGCGGGCGTCCGGGCGGGGTTCTTCAACATCGTTCCCGATGCCGACGGGACGATCCGCCGGATGCCGCCGCTGGCGCGTCTGGACGCGGCGGGCGGGGTGCTGCTCTCGCTCGAGGTGGAGACCGCGGCCGCCTACCACGGCACCCGGGCCGAGCTCGTGTACGACCGGAACCTCAACCAGGTCACCTCGGTGCGCCTCCGCGCGCGCGGCGGCGGGACCCTGACCGTTCCGCTGCAGCTCGGTGAGCCGTACACGTTCATCAACCACCTCGGCGACCGCAGCGTCTTCAAGGCGCTCAGCTTCGCCGACGTGGTGGAGGGGAACTTCGACCCCGCCGCGGTCAGGGGAAAGGCGGTGCTGATCGGCGTCACCCAGATCGCCAACTTCGACCAGCGGGTCACGCCGTTCTCCGAGTTCGAAGCGGGCATCTTCACCCACGCCTCGTTCCTCTCGAACATCCTCGACCAGTCCTTCCTCAGGCGGCCCGCGGAGCTCGCGATCATCGAGCTGGCGTTCATCATCGGATCCGCGCTGGCGCTGGGCTTCGTGCTGCCGCGGGTGAAGTTCCGCTGGAAGCTGGTGTCGATCGCCCTCGCCCTGGGGGGCTGGCTCGCGTTCGACCAGCTCATGTTCTCGAACGGTCTGCATCTGGCGACGTTCCTGCCCTCGGTGAACGTGCTGGCGACGTCGTTTGCGGTGATCTTCTTCGGCTACCTCACGGCGGACACCGAGCGGCAGAGCCTGGCGAAGGCGTTCCAGTACCGCGTCGGGGAGAAGGTGATGCGCGAGATGATGGCGCACCCCGAGAAGTTCAAGCAGGGAGGGGAGCGCCGGGAGATGACGGTGCTGTTCAGCGACATCCGCGGCTTCACCAGCCTCGCCGAGCGCATGTCGCCCGAAGAGCTGACGAAGTTCATGAACGAGTACCTCACCCCGATGACCGAGATCGTCTTCGAGGAGGACGGCACGCTCGACAAGTACATCGGCGACGCGGTGATGGCCTTCTGGGGCGCGCCGATCGACCAGCAGGATCACGCAGCGCGCGCCTGCAGCACGGCGCTGAAGATGGTGCAGCGGCTCGAAGCGCTGAAGGTGGAGTGGCGGGCGAAGGGGCGGCCGGACTTCGACATCGGCGTGGGCATCAACAGCGGCCCGATGAGCGTGGGCTTCATGGGGTCGACCGTTCGCGGCGACTACACGGTGATGGGCGACGCGGTGAACCTCGCCTCCCGACTCGAGGGGACCAACAAGGAGTACGAGACCCGGGTCCTCATCTCGGAGGGGACCTGGACCCAGGTGAAGGATCGCTTCGTGGCGCGGCGGCTTGGTGCCGTTCGGGTGAAGGGGAAGCGGCGGCCGGTCGGCATCTACGAGCTGCGCGGTTCCGGCCGGGCGCAGGGGAGCGAGGCGGAGGCGATCTCCGCCTTCGAGGAGGCGCTCTCGCTCTATTCGGCCCGCCAGTTCGACGAGGCGGAGCAGCGGTTCCGACGGGTGTTGATCCTCTGGCCGGAGGATCCGCCGACGCAGCGGTATCTGGAGGAGTTGGAGGCCTTCAGGGCTTCACCTCCGGGACCCGCCTGGGACGGCGTCTACACGGCGACGACGAAGTGACCTCCGAAATGTAGTACTGTGGACCAACGATGGGTGCTGAAGAGACGCTCTTCAACCGCTTCGGCAAGGAGCTGCCGAGGGGAACGGTGCTGTTCCGAGAGGGAGATCCCGGCAAGGAGATGTACGTCCTTCAGTCAGGGAAGATCGCCATCTCGAAGCGGGTGCGTGAGGTCGAGAAGGTCCTCGCCACCCTGGGCCCCGGCGAGTTCTTCGGCGAGATGGCGATCATCTCCAACAAGCCGCGCAACGCCACCGCCACCGTGTCGGAGGACGCGCGGCTGCTGGTGATCGATCCGAAGACCTTCGAGAGCATGCTCCGCGGCAACGCGGAGATCGCCATCCGGATGATCAAGAAGCTGGCGGACCGGCTCTCCGAGGCGGACGCCCAGATCGAGAACCTCCTGCTCTCTGATCCGTCGAGCCGGGTCGTGCACCACGTCCTCAGCCTGTGCCAGACCCGCGGCCGGCCGTCGGAGGAGGGGATCGAGATCGACTTCCCGATCCGCGAACTTCCCCGCGAGCTGGGTGTGGGAGAGCCGGCGATCCGGATCGTCGTCAACAAGCTGGAGCGGGGCGGGCTGGTAGAGCGGAGCGGGGACCGTCTGACCGTGCATGACACCGCGCGGGTCCACGACTACCTGCAGTACCTCGAGATGAAGTGGAAGTTCGGAGATCTCTGATTTGAAGCTCCAGGTCCTCGGTTGTCACGGCGGCGAGCTGCTCCGGTGCAGGTCCACCTGCTTTCTGGTCGATGACGTGCTCGCGCTGGACGCGGGAGCGCTGACGGGGACGCTCGACCTGGAGCAGCTCTGCCGGGTCGACGACATCCTGCTGACCCACAGCCACTTCGATCACGTGAAGGATCTGCCCCTGCTGGCGGATCTGGTCGTCGGGCGCCGCGACCGGCCAGTGACGATCCATGGTTCGCGGGAGTGCATCCGCGCGCTCCGCGAGAACATGTTCAACGAGGAGCTGTGGCCGGACTTCACCCGCATCCCCTCGAAGTCCCGGCCCACCCTCAAGCTCAAGAGCTTCCGCGCGGGCGCCACGATCCAGATCGGTCGCTACACGGTGCAGACGGTGCCGGTGACGCACCCGGTGGAGTCGTGCGGCTTCGTCATCACCGACGGCCGGAGCTCTTTGGGGATCAGCGGCGACACCGGCCCGACCGAGCGGCTGTGGAAGCTGTTCAACGCGCAGAAGCACCTGAAGGCGGTGCTGCTGGAGACGAGCTTCCCGAACGCGCTGCAGGAGCTCGCGGATGTCTCCGGACACCTGACGCCGCAGACCCTGGCTGCCGAGCTGGGCAAGTTCCAGCGCAACGGCGCGCACGTGTTCCTCTACCACCTCAAGCCGGCCTTCGTGGCCCAGCTGAAGCACGAGCTGAGCGGCATGCCGGTCCGGGTGCTCGAGCTCGGCGACACCTTCGAGCTCTGAGCCCCTGGTCACCCGTCGACGCGTGGGGACAACCCGAGCAACAGCGTCGCATTCATTCCGCGGTTCTCCCCTTCCGCGGTGTACACGATGCGGTGCCACGTGGGCTCCAGTCCGAGCGCCTTCCGCGCCAACGTGCCCGGGATGATCACCAGGCTGTCCGACGTCACCGGCAGCTCGCGCCAGGAGCCGTCTTCGGCGAGGAACTCGGTGCGGAGCCCGGCCCGACGAGAGGAGAGCAAAGTGAAGAGCCGATTGTCCGCGTGCGGTTCGCCGGCCAGCGCCGGCCCGGGGGCGATGACGTCCTGAGGTCGGCTCCGGGCCGCGTACCGGTTGACCCGCTCCAGCGCGGACCCGACACGCGGCAGCATCCGGCCGAGGGCGAGTGCTTCGCGCAGGAACCTGTGCTGGAACGGTCTGGCCGTGTCCATGCAGAGCTCGTCGAAGCGATGCCCGAATTGCGCCCACGGCCCCAGGGCGTTGCGAACCAGGCCGACGTGGCGGTGCAATTCCTGAAGCGACGAGGCGTGCATCTGACGTTCGAGCGCCACCGTGGGGCGCTCCAGCCGCCAGTTCGGCGCCGAGAGCGTCTCGAGCAGCCGCGTCCCGAGCTCCCACACGGCGCGCGTCACCGTCGCCGGAAGCCGGAAGGGGCCGCCGTCCTGGTAGGTGACGCCGGGCTCGAGCACCAGGTCGTCCGCGCCATCCCGCGGGTACACCACCATCTTGCGCGCGAAGCAGGCGAGGACCGGCGGGCGCGCGTAGAACAGGTCCCCGACGGTCTGTCCTGCGCAGGGAGCGGGATGGTAGTTGCGAGCGACCGATGGAAGGCTGGCCGACCAGGGCAGGATCTCGCCCAGCGAGGTCTCCCGGTCGGACTCCGAGTGGGGCATCAGGTTTCGCCAGAGCTGGGGGAGCGTCGGCTCGCCGACGATCCGGACCGCCCGCGCGCCTGTCTTGAGCAGCCGCCACAGCAGGGTCGGTCGGAGCGCGTCCGCGGGGACCTCGACGATGCCCCCTTCGATCGAGAGCGTACCGGAATGCACTCCCTGGGGGGGATTGGGTGGTTCCGGCGTGGTGTCGAAGACGTCTTGTGGAGCAAGCGGTCGCTTGAGCGTGTTCCGCGTGGCCGGCGTCGCCGGATCCTCCTGTTCCTCCTGCCGACCGTCCACCGAGTTGCCCATACGTTCTCCCCGCCGCGCCGGAACCAGCGCTCCATCCAACCGTCCGGGCGAAGGTAGGGCCCCCCAAAGGCTGCGCAAGCGCTACAGATGACCATCCCAAAGCGCCAACGGCGGACGCTTGGTGGGCTTCGTTCACCGCATCGCGTCGAAGAGCCGGGCGGACGACGTCATTGACTGAACGCCCGACACGGTCTACGCCGCGCGTTCCATGGCGTGGTTTTCGAAGAAGCAGGAGCCGCGAATCGCGCGCTCCGCCGAAGAGGGCGAAGAGCGTACGTCCCGCATGCAGGGTCTTTGGACCAAATGCGAGGAGTGCGACGAGATCATCTACCGGCAGGAGATCGAGAAGAACCTGAACGTCTGCCCGAACTGCGGCCACCACATGCCGTGGCCCGTGCGGGCACGGCTGCAGGCCCTGCTCGATCCGGACTCCTTCGAGGAGTTCGACGCCGATCTGGAGTCCCTGGATCCGCTCGGGTTCGTGGATTCGAAGAAGTACCGCGACCGGATCAAGTCCACGAAGAAGGCGCTTGGCGAGAACGACGCCTTCCTCAGCGGCACCGGGAAGATCGACGGTCACCTCGTTTCGATCGGCGCGTTCGTGTTCGAGTTCATGGGCGGCTCGATGGGGTCGGTCGTGGGCGAGAAGGTGACCCGCGTCTTCGAGCGCGCGGTGCAGCTCAACACCCCGGCGATCGTGTTCTCCGCCTCGGGCGGCGCGCGCATGCAGGAGGGCATCTACTCGCTGATGCAGATGGCGAAGACCTCCGCGGCGATCGCTCGCTTCCGGGAGATCCGCAAGCCGTACATCTCGGTGTTGCTGCATCCGACCACCGGCGGCGTCGCGGCCTCGTTCTCCTGGCTGGGGGACGTGGTCATCGCCGAGCCGAAGGCGCTCATCGGCTTCGCGGGTCCGCGGGTGATCGAGCAGACCATCCGCCAGAAGCTCCCCGAGGGCTTCCAGCGGTCCGAGTTCCTCCTCGAGAAGGGGATGATCGACGCGATCGTCCATCGCAAGGACCTCCGCGCGAAGCTCTCCCAGATCATCGGGTTGCTCGGGTGACACCGGCCGAGGCGCGGACGTTCTTCGATGGCCTGGCGCCATCGGGCATCCGCCTCGGACTCGACCGGGTCCATGTCGCCCTCCTCGCGCTGAAGAACCCGGAGCGCGACTTCCCGGCGCTCCACGTCGCCGGCACCAACGGCAAGGGCTCCACCTGCGCGTTCGCCGCGTCGTGCCTTGCTGCGCAGGGCTACAAGGTCGGCCTCTACACGTCGCCGCACCTGGAGCGGGTCAACGAACGCATCCGCGTCAATGGCGAGGAGATCAGCGACGCGCTCCTCGCCCAGCGGATCCTCGAGGTGCTGGAGCTCTACCCCGAAGCGGCAGGCGACCCGGCGCCGCTCACCTATTTCGAGTTCGGCACGATCGTCGCCCTCTGGCACTTCGCCCGGGAGAAGGTCGACGTCGCGGTGCTGGAGACGGGGCTGGGGGGGCGGCTCGACGCGACGACGGCGGCACGCCCGGCAGTGACGGCGATCACCCCCGTCTCCTTCGATCACATGGACTACCTGGGCCACACGCTCGAGGCGATCGCGGCGGAGAAGGCCGGCGTGATCAAGCCGGGCGTCCCGGTGGTGTCGGCGAAACAGCCCCCGGAGGTGCTCGCCGTCCTGGAGCGGGTGGCCAGAGAGCAGGGTGCACCGCTCGCGGTGGAAGGGCGTGACTTCCGGCTCGAGCCCGAGGAAGGGGCGGGGGAGAAGACGTTCGTCTACCAAGGGATGCGGACCGCCGTTCCGAAGCTCTGGTTGGGGCTGCGCGGCTCCCACCAGGTCCAGAACGCGGCCGTGGCGCTCGCGTGCCTCGAGTTGCTCGAGGATTGCGGGCTGAAGATCTCCCGGGAGAACGCCCGAGCAGGCCTCGCCAACGCGGCGTGGCCGGGCCGACTGGAGAGCTTCGAAGGCGACCCGACGGTGGTCCTCGACGGCGCCCACAACCCGCATGGGGTGACCGCCCTTCGCAACGCGCTCGACGAGCTCTATCCCGGGCGGAAGGCCCACCTCGTCTTCGGCGTGCTGGGAGACAAGGATCACCGGCCGATGCTCCGGACCTTGATGCCGCGCTGTACCTCGGTCCACCTCACGCCCGTTCCCAGCCCGAGGTCGCTCGAGCCGGACCGCTATGCAGACGAGGTCCGTGAACTGTGCCCCGAGGTCGTGGTGTACGGTTCGCCACGTGAAGCGCTGACGGGCGCACGCATGCGCGCGCACCCCGGCGACGTCGTGGTCGGGGCGGGATCGCTGTTCCTCGTGGGGGCGTTGCGTACACTCTTGCTTGGCGCGGCGCGGCATAGCCCATAGATTCGTTGCATGCGGCTCCCCGACTGGACACATCCCGACCCGCCGAGCTCCGGCGTGACCGTGGATGATGTCGAGTTCCGCTCGCTCTACCGGAAGACCAAATACGTCGTGGACACCGCGGACGGCTGGTCCCTGGTGATCACCCGTTATTGCCCGACGCCGCAGGCGTTTCCGCAGCCGCTGTTCGGAGAGCCGATGCTGCTGGTGCACGGCTTTTCCCAGAATCGACACGCCTGGACGTCCGGCCAATTCGTCAAGAACCTCCTCTTCTTCGGGGTGGACATCCACATTCTCGAGCTGCGTGGCCACGGGAAGAGCTCGATCGCGTTCCAGAAGGAGCAGTCGCTCCGGTTCGGGCGACCGCTGCCGTCGGACCTCGATTACGGCTGGGACATCGACAGCTACTTCCTCTACGACCTGCCCGCGGCCGTCTCCGGGGTGAAGCGCATCACGCGTCGGAGCCGGATCTTCTACTGCGGCCACTCCATGGGCGGGATGCTCGGGTACGGGTACGCCGGCATCCACGACGACTTCGAAGGGTTGATCACCATCGGCTCCGCCGCGGACCTGGGCGCCGGGTTCGCACTGCTGCGGATGTTGGCGCTGGCCGCGCCGATGTTGTCGATGGGGCTGGATGCGACCCTCGATGCGATCAACTTCGACCGCAAGGTGCTCTGGAGCGTCCGGACCGCGATGGCCCGGATGGTGTCGCTGGTGGCGAAGGAGGCTGGCGCCAGGCTCCGGCCGGGGGAACCGCCCGAGGACCTCAAGTTCTCGTACGTGCCCGTCGACGACCTGCTGAAGATGGTCGAGCGCCAGATCGGCCGCGCCGAACAGAACCCTCTGTATCGTCACCTCACCGACCGGCTGAACTGGTTCATCAACTCGAAGCGGGTGAGCAGCGAGGACGTGCGGTGGCTCCTCCGCGAGGGAGGAGAGCGGGAGCCGTGGAAGGTGGTCGAGCAATTCGCGTCGTGGATCCGCCGCGGCGAGCTGGTCTGCTACCGCACCGACTTCGACTTCAAGCGCGGGTTCTCGAAGATCAAGATCCCCATGGCGATCATCTTCGGGGACCTCGACCCCCTCGCGTCGGTGCAGTCGACCCGGAGCGTCTATCGCGCGGCGCAGAGTGAGTACCTGTTGTGGCGTCCGGTGAAGGGCAACAGCCACATCGAGCTCACGATGGGGCACGACATCCGCCAGATCTGCTACGACATCAAGAACCTCATCGAGTACGCGCGGTCTCACCGGAACCGGATGCCGTCGCTGCCTCGCGTCCGCGCATCCTGACCCGCGGCCCGGTCCTCTGAGGGGCAGCCGTTCGAGCAGCATTCCGCCCCCTTCTAAAAATTGGGGCGCGTCGCGCGCGTGCTAGCTTTCCGTCTTCATGAGAACTCTGCGGATCGGGCTCGTCGCGGCCTGTCTGTTGCCGTTGCTTGCCGCCGCGCAGGATCGCACCGGGTTGAACACGATCTCCCAGGTGATCGTGCGCCCGGGCGTGGTCGAGATCATCGGCTCGAGCAGACCGAACTTCACCACGTTCACGATGGCAAACCCCCATCGGCTGGTGATCGACATCTCCGATGCCGAGCTCAAGGGCGTCCCCGCGGTGATCGAGGGGCAGGCGATGATCACCGGGGTGAAGACCGCGAGCTACGGCTCTGGTCCCGGCGCGATTGCCCGCGTGCTGATCGGCTTCGAACGGGAGATCGACACCGACATCATCGCTTCGGGAAGCACCCTCCGGGTGAAGGTGCTCCAGCCGGAAAAGGGGACAGGCTACTTTTCCGACGCGCGGAACCCCGATGGCTCGGCCAGGGCGACCCAGGTGGCCGCCGTCCAGCCCGAGCTGGATCGCACTGAAAGCACGAACGCAGACCGCAACGAGGCCGAGGCACGTGCGCGCCGCACCGCGGAGGGAGAGGCACAGCGTCGCACGGCTGAAGCAGAGGCGCAGCACAGGGCGGAGGCTGAGGCCCAGCGGCGCGCGGCAGAGGCAGAGGCGCAGCGCAAGGCGGAGGTCGAGACCCAGCGTCGTGCGGAGGAGGCAGAGGCTCGGCGCCGTGCCGCGGAGGTTGAAGCGCAGCGTCGTGCAGCGGAGGCAGAGGCTCAGCACCGTGCGGCGGAAGCCGAGGCCAGACGCCGTGCGGAGAACGAAGCGCAACATCGTGCCGACGAGATCGCAGCGCAGCGTGGTGCCGACGAGGCCGAGGCGCGCCGCGCGCGAGAAGCGGCCGAGCGTGACGATAGCGCTCGGGTCGAGGCACAGCGCGAGGAGCGCCTGCGCCGCGAGGAGGCGCGTCGGGTCGAGGCCGAGGCAAAGCGTAGGTCGGAGCTCGAGGCACGTCGCTCGCGGACCCAACCCGCCGTCGCCCGGGAAGGTCAGCGCAGTGTCTCGCTGGTCGGCTTCCGTCCGAGCGGACGTGGCGCACGCGTGTTCATCCAGATGGATGGCACGACGCAGTACGAGGTCCGGGAGGGCGACGTTCGTACGATCGTCGTCGTGCTGCGCGGAACGCGGATCAGCTCGCCGAACAACGCGCGCTTCCTCGACACCTCTTTCTTCGATACTCCCGTCCAGTTGGTGAACCCGACTGAGGTGGGCGACGAGGTCCACGTCGCGGTGAAGCTCAAGCGGCCGGTCCCGTACCAGGTTCACCAGAGCGAAGACGCGCTGGTGATTGAGTTCCAGGAGCGGTGATTCAGTCGTGATCCTTCCGACGGCCATGGCTCTCTGGTTGTGCGCGGGGCAGATACCGCTCGCGACGGAGGCGGAGCTGCCCGGCGGGCAGAAGGTGTACATCGCCGCGGACCAGCTCACCTACGAGCCCTCGAGGGAGGAGCTCGTCGCGCGCGGCCATACCACGCTCAAGACGGACCAGATGGTCCTGCGATCGGACGAGCTCGCGTTCGACCAGAAGCGTCGCCGGGCGGTGGCCTCGGGGAACGTCATGGTGGTGAGCGGCATGTTCGTGGCCATCGCCGAGTCGATCACCATCGACCTCGAGGCGCTCGAAGCGTGGGTGGAGGGAGGGCTCTTCCTCAAGAAGAAGAACGTGACCCATGAGCAGCTCCTCGCCGCGAGGACGCCCCACGAGCTGAAGAAGACGGGGCAGACGGAGCTCACCATCACCGGCTCGCACTTCAAGCGGCTCGGGGAGGGGGAGTTCCTCGTCGACGGGCTCACCTTCACCCCGTGCGACTGCGATCCCACCGAGCCCACGTGGCGCGTGGAGGCGGCGAGCGCGCAGATCGAACCGGGCGAGCGGGTCATCCTGAACTGGCCGGTGGTGTACGTGAAGCAGGTGCCGGTGTTCGCGGTCCCGTGGCTCTATCTGCCGCTGGCGGACCGCCGCACCGGCTTCCTGATCCCCAAACCGACCTTCTCCGGATTGAACGGCTTCAGTCTCGAGCAGCCGTTCTTCCTCACCCTCGGCGAGAGCTACGATCTCACCCTGACCCCGGGCTACTTCTCTGGCGGCGCCGACCCGGCGTTCGGCGTGCGCGGCGGACGGATGCAGGGGGAGTTCCGCTACGTCCCCAGCGCAAGGACGTCGGGCAGGGCGACGCTGGGGCTGCTCTACGACCTTCGCGAGAGGCGCGATCCGACGAGTCCGGGGACGTCGGTCGGAGGCGTCCGGGGCCTTCGCGGCGAGGGCTCGCTGCAGCACACCCAGGACATGGGCGGTGGCTGGCGCAACCGGATCGACGCCGGCTTCGTCAGTGACGGTTACTACTTCCGCGACATCACCGCGGACGTGCTGGCGCGGCAGGCCGAGTACCTGAGATCCACGGGCGTGGTCTACCACCAGGACGCCTCGGGCTACGCCGGGTTGGAGGCGGTGGTCCGGCAGCCGATCTTCGCCGACGACCGACAGCCATTCGGGTTCAGCTTCTTCGGCGAGGACCGCGACAAAGACGGCAACGTCGTGCGCGGCCCTCAGACCTTCGCCCGGTTTCCTTCGATCGTCTACGCGCAGCCCGAGCGCTCCGTGGCGGGGCCGCTCAGCTTCGGCTTCCGGGCCGAATACTCGCGTCTCGCACCCGTGCTCGGCTCGTTCGGTGACGAGGGCTCGGATGGGGTGTTCGGGGCAGCCGCGGACGCGGACGGCACCCAGGGCAACCGCCTGTTCGACGTCGGCGAGCGCGAGGCGCGCAACCGGGTGGACTTCTTCCCACGTGTCTCTGCGACGTTCCACGCCGGGGAATTCGCCTACGTCACGCCGTACGCGGCCTGGCGCGAGACGCTCTATCTGGGCGAGGTGACCGGACAGACGGCGCATCGGGGCTACATGCTCGCGGGCGCGGAGATCGGCACCGAGCTGATGCGGAACTTCGGGAAGGGGGAGGGCGCCATTCGCCACCGGATCGCGCCGCGCGCGGAGATGCGGGTGGTGCCCTTTGTCCTGGGCGGGGTTCCCGGGGTCGCGTACGACGAGATCGACGCGGCGATTCCCGTGCCTGTCGCGGGGCGCCCGATGGCGCTGTGGCAGACGGTGCTGGAGCTGCGGCAGTCGCTGGAGATCAAGCGCGGCAATGCGTGGTCCGACCTGGTCCGGCTCGATCTCGGCCAGGGCTGGGATCACCTCGAGAACGCGCCGGCGGATACCTGGGCGAGGCTGACGCTGCTGGCCGGCCCGGTCAGCACCACCGCTGCCGTCCGTTATGACCTTGCGACCCGGACGCTCGCGCAGGTCACGGCGGCGCTGGCCTTGAACGTCGGCCGGGGAAACGGACTCTCGGTCGGCTGGGACAGCCTCCGCGTCGGATCAGGCGGGGACAATCTCCGGGCGGGCATCGACTCCCTGGTGGGCACCCCCCTGCTGCGGCTGCCTGGTGACCCGCTGGGGGTGGACCGCTTCGACAGCGCCGAGCAGCTCGTGGGGGGGCTGTGGCTGACCCTCCCGGCTGGGCTCCAGTTCCGTTATGACGCCGTCGTGCAGCCGCTGGCCGACCGACCGCTGACGCAGCAGCGCCTCTCGCTCTCCTATGGCCCCGGCTGTGACTGCTGGCGCATCGAGGGGTACGCGTGGCTCCGACCCGACGGCTCCCCGCCCGGGCTTCTGGGAGGGCCGTACCTGTTCCCGGATTTCGGAGTCTCCCTGGTCATCCATCAATTCGGCTCCTTTGGGACGGGTGGGTAGCGGGCGACTCCCTAAGCCCTCGATTTTCTTCACTCTGAGTCGCTGGAAGGCCGATCCTAAACTGCTAGGAACGGTTCCGCAGAGAGAGGAAAATTGTCAGAAATCGGAAAACGCATAGGTCGCCGGATTCGTGACCTCCGGACGCAACGCCCTGAACGCTGGACGCAGGAGGATCTCGCCGAGCGCGCCCAGATCAGCGTCTCGTTCCTCTCGATGATCGAGCGCGGTGAGCGCATCGCCCACGTGGAGACGCTGGCAGCGCTCGCTGCTTCACTCGACGTGACGTTGTCGGAGCTGTTCGCAGGCTGCGACCGCGAGCCGACCGAGGCGGACGACCTCCTCCGTCCGCTCGAAGAGTTCGCACGTGCCCGCCGCCTCACCTCGAACGACATCGAGAAGCTCCTCGGCGTCGCGCGGGCCATGTTCACCACCTCAGCGCATTAGGCCCGGCCGCCAATCCGCGGCCCTTGCATCCCTCCTGATGGCCCCCTTCAACGCTGTCCGCATTGGCAAGGTGATCGGGTCCGTCAACTAGCGCGCGCTTGACCGATCGGAACGGCACCCGTAGGTTGAGCGATGGTGCCCACGAACGAAAAGGTTGACGCGCCGGCCAGCAGCAGCCGTGAGGCGGAGCGACGGAAGACGATTCTCCGCGCCGCGATCGAGGTGTTTGCGACGAAGGGCTATCACGGTTGCCGGATCGCGGATGTCGCGCGTGAGGCGGGCGTGGCCTACGGGCTCGTCTACCACTACTTCAAGAACAAGGAGGAGCTGCTCTCCTCCGTGTTCGACACGGCGTGGTACGGCTTCGTCCAGCGCGTGTCGGACGCCATGCAGGGCGATGCACCCCTCGAGCAGAAGGTCCGGGCCATCTGCCGGGTCGCCTTCGAAGCCTATCGGGTGGATCCGCGCGCGGTGCGGGTGCTGATCCTGGAGGTCGCCCGCAGTCCGGCCGGCCAGATGGTCGGTCGCAACACGGCCTTCCTGGAGATGGTGCGGCTCGCCGAGGTGATGTTCCGGGAGGCGAAAGCCCGCGGCGAACTTCGCGAGGACGTGGACCCACGGGTTTCGGCGGCGATGCTGTTCGGTGCGGTGGAGATGGGGCTCACCTCCTTCGTGGCCGGCCTCTTCGACACGCGCGACGATGCAGCGCTCGACCGCGTCCAGAGCCAGGTGGCGCAAAGCTTCCTCGGCGGGATGTTGCCGTCACCTCCCAGCATCCCGGACGCGGCGCACGCCACTGGCCGGGGCTGAGGAGCGAGCACCCTCGAAGTCAATTCTCAGCAGGGAGGACGGGTCCACATAGAGCCCGCCCACCTTCACGCCCCAGTGCAGGTGTGGACCCGTCACGCGTCCCGTCTTTCCGACCCGACCCACCTGCTCGCCGCGCTTGACCGTCGCGCCCTTCTTCACCCCGATCTCCGAGAGGTGGAAGTACGCCGTGTAGAGGTCGCCGCCGTGGTGGAGCAGCACCGTCTGTCCCGACGCGTAGTTGTCGCGGGCCATGACCACGACGCCGTCATTGGCCGCGACGACCGGGTCACCGACCTTCCCGTCCAGGTCCATCCCGTAGTGCTGGCTCTGCTTCTTCCCGTTGTAGAGCCGGAGGTCCCCGAAGGGCGCCGTCATCTGGCTGCGCACCGGCAGCTCGAAGTTCTTCAGGAACCGCGCCTCGTTCACGAACGGCTGGGCGTAGGCGCGGGCGAACGCCATCTGGTCGTCCCGCATGCGCTTTCGCACCGACGCCGGCGGCTCGACGTACTTTGCGGCGACCGTGAGCGACCGCTCGTTGAAGTTCGGAGGCAGGACTTCGAGGGAGGCCTCCAGGCCTTCGGCCCGGATCTCCAACTCCCCTGGCTGCTGCTCGACAGGGAGCCCCACGACCGCCCGGCAATGCTCTCCAAACCGGAAGAACTTGAACTCCCGACCGCCTATCTCACCAGAAGGGCAGCGTTCCAACGTGCCCTTCAGCGCGACGAGCACGGCGTCGCCCGGTCGGGCCGTGGACGGGACCACCTCGAGCTCGGGGGAGGCCGCCAACGCAGGGTCGGCGGCGAACAGGACAATCGCTGTCAGAAGTCTCGAGACACTCATGGGCCGGGGTGGCGCGTGAACCCATGCGGGAATTATTTCTTCCCGCCCTTCTTGCTGAGCGCACCGGGGAAGTTCTCGTTCAGCACCTGCTCGGCGCGCTGCTTGATGCGCTCGCTGGGCGCGCCCCGGGCGATGGCGAGCAACGCCTCCTTCGCCTCCTTCGTCGTCACCTCGTCGAGCAGTGAGAGCATCCGGCCCTTGAGGGCGTGATCGAACGCGCCGTCCTCCAGGACGAAGCCGCGGACGAACCCGGCGAACTCGGGCGAGGTCAGCAGGAGGGTGTTGGCGGAGAGGTTTCGGTGAAGTCCAGTGAGCAGCTCGTTGTTCCCCGCGTTCTCCCGGAGCAGGTCGCCGAGGAGTGGGAGGACCTCAGGCGTGGTCACCGAGCCCAGCGCGGCCGACACCTGCCGGTAGTACGGATAGCCGCGCGCCTTCGCCTGGGTGACCGCAGCGCCGAGGGACGCCAGGGCCTCCGGGTCACCCAGCCGGGCGGTGCCCTCCGCCACCGCGGGCAGGAAGTTGAGATCGAGGTCCTGCTTCATCACCTGCTCGAGCAGGTACTGGCGCCCCGCCTTGTGCTCGACCTTGCCCAGCGCGGCCAGGGCGGCGCGCCGCACCCGGATCATCCCGATGGCGTCCTCGGGCAGACCGGAGGGGCGCTGCGCGAGCTCGAGGAACAGATCGCCGATGCGCTCCGGGAGCCGCTTGAACGGCACATCGGCCAGGCGCTGCAGCACCGCCTCACGCACGTACGGCGAGCCGTCCTTCTTCAGCACGTCGTGGAGCGCGTCCGTCGCGGCGACCGACGGGGTCTTCAGCTCCTTCGCGCGTGCGTCCATCATCGGGTCCAACAGCACGAACGCGGCCAGCGTGCGCCAGACCGGATCCGGATCATGGCGGGCGGCCAGGGTCCACATCTCCTCGCTGATCGCCGGGGCGTGGATCCGGGCGAGCGCGGTGCCGTCCTGGTTCCAGTTGATCCAGGAGGGCCGGGCGGGGAGGGCGACCTTCACCTTCACCACCGGCTTGTCCACGACGATGACCTGCTCCTTCGCGTAGGAGGGTTCCCCGTCCCGGTGGAAGACGACCGGGAGCTTGAACACGAACGCGCCCTTTTCGTCCGCGTGGTTCGGGCGCTGGGTGATCGTCACCTCCAGCTCGCTGCCATTCCACTCCGCCTGGGGGGTGATCACCGGGTAGCCGCGCTTGTAGAGCCACGCGTCGCGGAATGCCCGGAGCTCCTTCTCCGTCCCGGTGGCCTTCATGAAGGTGGCGAAGAAGTCCTCCGAGTCGGCGTTTCCGTGGGCGTACTTCTCCAGATATGCCTTGAGGCCCTTCTTGAACTGCGCCGGGCCGACCCAGTGCTCGAGCATCCGGAGCACGTGCGCGCCCTTGGTGTACGAGGTGCTGTCGAACTCGCCCTCCGCGGCGAGGCCCTTCTTCGCGACGAGCGGATGCGACCTCGGGCCGTCCTCTTCGCGGAAGTAGGAGACGAACGTGTCGACGGCGCGCGAGACCTCGACCTGGTCGTTTTCGTAGGACGCGTCCTCGGTCTTCTCCCCGAGGAAGGTGGCGAAGCCCTCGTTGAGCCACACGTCCCGGAACGAGCGGCAGGTGACGTAGTCCCCGAACCACTGGTGGGCCAGCTCGTGGGCGATGAGGCCGACGATCCGCTGGCGTCCGTACAGGTGGTTGCGGTCCTCCAGCACCAGCCCGTTCTCACGCATCATCACCAGCGAGGTGTTCTCCATGCCGCCCCAGATGAAGCGGGGGACGGCGACCTGGTCGTACTTCTTCCACGGGTACTTCACCCCGAGAAAAGCCTGCTGGAAGGAGAGGGCGTTGAATGTCGCGTCGCTGGCGACGAAGGCGCGGTCCTTCGTGCCGGGCTGCACCCAGAGGGTGGCGGGCGTGACCGAAGAGCCCACGTCCACCGGCTCGAACGCGCCCACCGCCACGGCGAAGCTGTAGAGCGGGATCGGCGTGGCCTGGGTCCACTGGACGCGGCGGAGGTGCTCACCCTTTTCGGTGAAGGTCTCGTCCTTCGACTTCTCGCCGCTGGAGAGCACGGTGTACTTCGCATCGACCACCGCGTGGAGCTCCACCGTGGCCTTGTCGTCGGGGCGGTCGTTGGATGGCACGAAGCGCCGGGCGAATTCGGCCTGGAAGTGGGTTAAGTAACCGCCCTCGGTCCGGAAGAACCCCTCGTTGGCGGTGGCGGCCTTGCCTTTGTAGTGGACCTCGAAGGTGACCGCCTTCTTCGGCGGGAGCGCGCGCTTCGGCTTGAGGGTGAGGACTCCCGTGCGCCTGGCGTCGTCCGTCTCCAGGGTGAAGCGGACCTCCGCGCCCTCGAGGGTGACGGCCTGGATGTCGAGCCCGTAGCTGTCGAGCTCGACCTGCGCGAGCGACTTCGAGGGGACGAGCGTGATCCGCGCGGTGTTCTCGAAGGCGCCGTCCTTCAGCAGGCGCAGGTCCAGGCGGTAGTGCTGCACGTCGTAGGGGCGCGCGGGGGCCGCGGCCAGAGTAGGCGTCGCGACGGAGAACGCCGCGATCGCGAGGGCGGTACGAACGGACATCGATCCTCCGGAGGAATCCAGGTCTCGGCCTTCTATCGTACCGGGAACCGGACGCCGAGCCTGGCGGTCAGCTGTCCGCCTGCTCCGTGTTCCGGACGACCCCTGCCTGTGCACCAGAGGACGTGCGCCGATGCCGGCATGGCGAGGGGATCCCTACCTTGGCGGAGCAGTCGGGGAATGTTTCAAGGGGGAGGGGCGATGGGGGGCAGGTCGAACAACTTCGACGTGATTCAGGGCCGCGACGGGATCACCTACGGAAAGCAGTTCGCACAGATGGAGAAGGAACTGGAAGCGCTCAACCGACCACGCACCCCCATCGGGGCGCTGCCGGTGTCGACAGAGCCGCCGCCGCGCGACCGTTTCTCCGAGTTGACGGAGGACGCGCAACGCTACACGCGAATGATCCGCGATGCGCTGAGGGACATCGGGACGGCCAGTTACCGGCTCGCCCGTCTTCCGGTCGAGGCAGTGCTCCTCGCCGTACGCAGGTTCCGACCGGCCCGGAAATGATCGAAGGACCGCCCGGCGTTCTCCGGGCGGTCCATGTCCCTCACCGTCGTCTCGTACAACATCCACAGCGGCATCGGCACCGATGGGCGCTTCAACCTTGCCCGGACCGCCGAGGTGCTGCGCGAAATCAACGCGGACATCGTGGCCCTCCAGGAGGTGGGGGACTACCTCGGGCGGACCTCCAGCATCCACCATCCCGAGGAGCTCGCGGAGATGCTGGGGATGTACATGGCGTTCGGACCGAACGTGGTGAGGAACGGGCGTCGGTACGGCAATGCCGTGCTCAGCCGGCTCCCGATCCTCAAGTCGCGCAACTACGATCTGTCGGTCCGCAGCCGCGAGCCACGCGGCGCGTTGCGCGCGGATCTCGACCTGGGAGGCAGCAGGACGCTGCACGTCTTCTCGTTGCACCTCGGCCTCTCCATGGGCGAACGCCGGACACAGGAGAACCTGCTGCTCTCGGCGGACATCCTGCGCGACGCGGTCCGCGAGGACCCGGTCATCGTCTGCGGTGACTTCAACTACTGGTGGAACGGTCCGGTGCCGTCGCTCGTGCGATCGGCGGTTCGGGACGCGGCGTGGCTGCTGAGGCAGGCGCCGCGAACCTACCCCTCGCGGTTTCCAGTGCTCCGGCTCGACCGCGTCTTCGTGGACAAGGGCATCCGCCCGCTGGAGATGATCACGCACCGCAGCGAGGGGGCGAAACGCGCGTCCGATCATCTCCCGCTGGTGTTGAAGTTCGACGCCGTCGAGGAGCCGACGCCTTCGGCCCGACACCCCGCGCGCATCGTGGCCTGACGTTCCCGCCCGGACACTGCACCGACGCTCGCGTTGTCCCGGCGGACAGGCCTCCCTAGCTTCGGACCCCGCTGTCGAGTCGAGGTGGGAGGACGATGCGCGCAGAGGACCAGGATCGCGGCGGGCTGTCTTCGGCGTTGTCCAGACTGACGGACAGCGCCGCGCGCTTGTTGGCAGACCACCTGGCGCTCGCTCGCGCAGAGATCCGCGAGGACGTCCGCGCGCTCGGACGTGACGTGGCGGTGGTCACGGCCTTCGTGCCGCTGCTCGTGGTCGGTTACGCGCTGGTCTGCGTGGCACTGGCGCTCGCCCTCTCGAGCTGGCTGGGTTCCGCGGGGGGCTTCGCCGCGGTCGGCGTGGCCAATCTCCTGGTGGGCAGCGTGGCGGTCGTGATCGCGGCGCGCAGGCTCAAGCGGACCGACGTGATGGACGACAGCCGCGCCGAGGTGGAGCGCAGCGCTGCGCTGTTCCGATCGAGCTCGCAGAGCCCGGGAAAGGTGGAGCCGCGCCTTGGTGCGTGAGCGCAGCACCGAGATGATCCGCCTGGACATCGAACAGGCGCGTCAAGAGGTCGCGGAGTCGCTCGCGGAGCTCCGGATCGAGGTGTCGAGGAGCGTCGATTGGCGGGAGTGGTACCGGCGTCGACCGGGCACGATCCTGATCGGCGCATTCATGGTGGGTTTCATGATCGGATATAGGAGGGATGACAGATGAACTCGGAGAATGCGCAGCGCTTCGATGACCGTGCGCGGGAGCTCGAAGCCCAGTTCGGACCGCACCTCGAGCAGGCGCGCCAGAACCTCACGGACCTCAACCGTCGAGTGACCAACTTCATCCGCGAGAATCCAGGCACCTGTCTGCTGGGGGCACTCGCGTTCGGCTTCGTCGTGGGCAAGTTGGCCTCTCGGCGTTGACGGCGGCGGAGGTGACATGAACTCGAAGGACGCCAACCCTCGAATCACGGAGCGCGTGGACCAGATGAACCAGACCGCACAGCAATTCGTGAACGAGGCGAAGGGCACGGTGCGGCAGCTCGAGGAGACGCTCGATCTGCGTGGCCGCGTGGAGCGCAACCCGTACGGGATGATGCTCGCGGCCGTGGGCGCGGGTTACGTCCTCGGTGGGGGGCTGTTCACGCCGTTCACCGGAAAGATCGTTCGGCTGGGGTTGAAGCTGGCGGCGCTGCCGCTGGTGAAGGATGAACTTCTCGGCATCGCGGAGGCAGCGGTCGATCGCTACGTCGGATCGAGCATGCCACCCGAGCCGGACGGGCCTGGTTCCAGGAGTGAAGGAGGAGGTGCTCGATGATCGACCTGAAGGATCTGAGGAAGCAGCTCGCCCATCTCGAGAAGGATGACATCCTCAAGTTGTTCAACGTGGAGGAGCGCCGCACGGCCGTGGACTACATCGTCCCGGCGGTGGGCGTGTTCTCCGTGGGTGTCCTGGTGGGCGCGGGCCTGGGGCTCCTGCTTGCGCCGAAGCCGGGCAGGGAGCTTCGCGAGGAGCTCCGCAGCCGGCTGCAGGTCGGGGAGCCTCCGGTAGATCGGGACCTTGCCGCGTAGTCCGGGTTCCATCGAAGGTGAGCGCCCTCCGCCGGGGTCGCGGCGGAGGGCGCCCGCGCGTCTCAGACGCGCTCGATGATCATCGCGATCCCCTGGCCACCACCGATGCACAGCGTGACCAGGCCGGTGGCGCGGTCCGTGCGCTCCAGCTCATCCAGCAGTGTCCCGAGCAGCATGGCGCCGGTCGCCCCGAGCGGATGCCCCAGGGCGATGGCTCCGCCGTTCACGTTCACCCGGTCCGGATCGATGCCGAGGGCGCGAATCGTCTGGAGGGGCACCACCGCGAACGCCTCGTTGATCTCCCAGAGGTCGATGTCCGACGCAGTCATCCCAGCCAGCTTCAGGGCGCGCAGGCTGGCCGGGGCCGGGCCGGTGAGCATCAGGACCGGATCGCTGCCGACAGTGGCGACGGCTCTGACCCGGGCGCGCGGCTTCAGGCCTTGCGTCCGCGCGTACTCCTCCGAAGCGACCAGCACCGCCGCCGCACCGTCCGCGAGCCCGCTCGAGTTCCCCGCCGTGTGGACGTGTTCGATGGCGCGGGTCTCCGGGTAGTAGGAGAGGGCGATCTCGTCGAGCGAACGACCTTCATCCGGAAGCGGCTTTCGACCCACGTCGGCGAAGGACGGCGGGAGCGAGAGGAGCCCTTCGAGCGTGGTATCCGGGCGAGGACCTTGGTCGTGCGTCAGCAACGGCGTGCCGCGCTCCGGATCCTGGATGGAGACGAGGCTGCGTTCGAAACGCCTCTCCTCGATGGCCAGCGCCGCCTTGCGCTGTGAAGCGAGGGAGAACGCGTCCAGCTCGCGGCGGCTGATCTTCTCGCGGGTGGCGATCAGATCCGCGCTGATTCCCTGCGGAACCTGGAACACCCGCTTGCGCAGCCGCAGGTTGGCGCCGTCCTGGCCGCCGCCGTCCGAGCCCATGGGCACCCGGGACATGCTCTCCACGCCGCCGGCAACGACGAGCTGCTGGTAGCCCGAAGCGGCACCGTACGCGGCCATCGCCACCGATTGCAGTCCGGACGAGCAGAACCGGTTCACGGAGACGCCGGTCACCTCCTGAGGCCAGCCCGCCGCCAGCACGGCATTGCGGGCGATGTTCACCCCCTGCTCCCCCACTTGCGAGACGCAGCCGATCACCACGTCGTCCACGTCGCCGACGGAGATCCCCGTCCTCTTCGCCAACGCGTTCAGCGTTTGCGCCAGCACTTCTTGTGGATGGATTCCTCCCAGCGCCCCTTTGTCCCGCTTCCCCCGCCCGCGTGGGCTCCTCACCGCATCGAGAATCACTGCACGACCCATCTTCCTCCTCCTTTCAGGAGTCCTTCTGCGAGGCCTGCCCGAACTGCCGGCACGCCTCGAGAATCTCGTCGGAGAGCTTCGTGCCGCGGACTGCGCGGGCCAGGCTGAGCCCTCCGTACATGAGCGCGATCAGCGCCAGGGCGCGCTGGCGACGGGTGCCCTTGTCGCCCTGGAGATGCGCTTCCAAATCGTTGGACCATGTCTCGAGCACGTCGACGACGGCATCGCGGATCGGTTCCCCGGCGTGCGTCGCTTCGCCTACGACGGCCGGCAGGACACAGCCCAGCTCGGGGTGATCGCGGTGTCCCCGGGAGAGATAGCGTTTGAGGACCCGGCGGATGACGTCGGGTTCGCCATTTTCCGCGCGGAGGAGGACGTCCCAGGTTTCCCGGAACGCACGCCGCAGCGCGGTCGCCACCAGGCTCTCTTTCGAGTCGAAGTGCGCATAGAAGCCGCCCACCGTGAGGCCGGCGTTCTTCATCACCTCGGCGACGCTCGCTCCCGAAATCCCGCGCTCCCGGAGCAACCGGACAGAGGAGGTGAGGATCTCCTCGTGCGTCTTCTGCTTCTGCTCGCCTCGTCCCACCATCTTGTTCGAACTCCGTATGACGGACGTAATATGATGAGCATCATTCGAAACGTCAAGGAGTGGCTCGGACCCCACGCGGTTCGCTTCGCGGCGGTGCGCGATAACATGGGGACATGAAGGCCTCCGGGATCGCTGGACGGGCGGCAGACGCCGCGCTGGTGCAGCTCCACCTCATCGAGTCGATCGAGCAGGCCTGGGAAGCCTGGGCCGAGCTGAGGCTTCAGCACGCGGCGTTTCGGGCGAGAGCCGTCGAGGAGCTTCGCAGGATCGAGCAGCAGGGGAGCTTCCTCATCGGAGCGGTCCGCGCTGCGGCGCAGGCCCCGGGCAGCGAGGAAGACGGGAGTGCTGCGCTGACGACGTCGGGACGCAATCCGCTGGATGCGTTCCTGGGCGAAGCTGAGGAGAAGCTGGATCGGGCACGTGAGGCGCTTCAGGCTGAGCTGCGCGAGGACGAGGCGCACTTCACCCGGGCGTTCGCGAAGATCCAGGAGGAGGCGCTGCTGCGCGTCCGGCGGACACTGGAGAAGGTCCGGCCGCTGGTCCGGGTACGGCTCCGTTCGATCGGCCAGAGCCGGATGATGCTCCACGTCGACCGGGTGGGCGGCGACGACGCGGTGTTGCTGCTGTACGTGATGAGCGGGCGCATCCCGTCGCGCTATGGGTTCCTGTTCGACGACTCCACCGACGATGTCGCGCTGGCGCCCCCTCCGCTCTATCCGGACGAGGGGGTCGGCGCGTCAGACATTCGGCCGTCGGTCGAGACGATGCGCGAGCTGGTTCGCTCCGAGCGGACCGTACTTCCAGTGAAGGGGTTCATTCCGGTGTACGTCGCGAATCCTGCCGGCGGCGAAGACTTCTTCCGGCTGCTCCAGCGTGGCCCGGTGATGGAGGTGGAGCTTCAAGACGGACCGCAGTTCCGGAGCCTTCTCTCGCGCGAGGAGGGAGAGCGTTTCGCAGGGCACCTCCTTCGGCTCAAGATGCAGGCGAAGATCGAGCTCGAGGTCCTCGCGGAGTAGCGAGGTCCTCACCCGTCGAATTCGAGAACGGGTCGGCCGGTGACGCCGACGACGGCCCGGAACAGCGAACCTGCGAGCGGATCGTCGCCGGGGGCGAGGTCCTCGCGCGAGGTCGTGATGAACAGCTCGTCGAGCCGGGGGCCGCCGAAGGTGCACGCCGTGACCTGTCGCGCGGGCACCTCGATCACCTCGTCCACCGCACCGGAGGGGGAGTAGCGCCGCACCACGCCGCCGCCGTTGAGGGCCACCCACACGCCGCCTTGTGCGTCGACGGTCAGGCCATCGGGCACGCCCTCTTCAGCGGGGATCTCGACGAACGGGCGCCGCCCGGTCAGCCCTGCGCGTGCGTCGTAGTCGAACACGTCGATCCGATGGCTCGGCGTGTCGTTGAAGTACGCGCGCGCGCCATCGGGGCTCCAGTCGATTCCGTTGGAGATGCTGACCTGCTCGATGATCACGTGCACCGAGCCATCCGGATCCAGTCGGTACAGTGCGCCGCCGCCCGCGCGTTTGTCATAGGCCATCGACCCGCAATAGAAGCGACCGTCCGGATCGCAGCCGCCGTCGTTCATCCGTACGCCCGGGTCGCTCCAGACTGGCGGGAGATGGGTGAGGGCCCCATCCGCGTCCTCGAGCGCGAAGCCCCTCTCGATGCCGATCACCGCGCCGCCTCGACGCCGGGGGCGAAGCGCCGCAGCGATGCGGTCCACGTGTATTCGCTGAATCGAGCCGTCGGCCGCCAGGGACAGGACGTCTCCCGCCAGCATGTCCACCCACCGAAGGCCGCCCCATCGCTCCGACCAGACGGGGCCCTCGCCGTGCCAGGCCACCCGATCGGTCACTTGTTCGGCCTGCATCGTCAATCCCTCTCCGTGTCTCGACGGTAATCACAGGCCCAGCCTCAGCATCGCGCGGGCGGGCTGCCGGGCGTCTGCTCCACTGGACCAGGAGACCTGGTGCGCTGGACGCTGAAGACGAAGGCCGCGCAACGCCGACATTTGATGTGATGGATTGGCTGGGGTGCCCCCAATCCCACATGGAACTGTCCGGGCGGTGCGACTTCGGCTAGAGAAGCGCCGCTTTCGTTCGGGAGATTGCGATGCGCTTTGTTCCTGGTTGTGTGTTGCTGGTTTCGACCCTCGTTGCCTGTGGCGGGCCCGGTGCAGGCGGAGAGGATGAACTCTCTGGTGAATTCCACGGGACGCTGATCTTCACGGAATCCGGAACGGACGCCGAGTGCCGCCATAATCCAGACTCCGTTGGGTCGTGCGAGGCCGTCCTGGTCCGTCAGTCGGACGGCAAGTACCTTCTGACCGTGAACGCGCCGTATGGCCACGGCACCTATGAGATGGTTCGGTCCGGCGACGGTGCGCGGTCGGAGGAGCCGATCACGGATGGTGACAATTGGGAGCGCACCGCATCCGTCACGCTGAATGCCGCGCGCGACGAACTGAACATCACCGTCTTGGAGAAGGAGCTGAAGTATGACTGCACCAAGACGGGCGTCGGCGTGATGCGCCGCGTGGGCACCGGTGCCGACGCCGGTCAGTGATGGACTACTTCGTCCGGAAGACGCCGACCTCGGCGGTGCC
>JBAWAM010000282.1:0-7412 GCA_049589315.1 Myxococcaceae bacterium | reverse complement strand
CGAGCAGGACGAGGAGGCGAGCGACGCGCTCCTGGAGAAATTGGTCGGCGAGTTCTTTCCCGGCATGCGCCAGACGATGGACGCAGCCACGGAGGAGGTTCGGAAGATGCTGGCGCAGTTTCGGCTCGAGGTCCCCTCGGAGCCGCCGCCTGCCCAGGAGGAGCGCGAGGTCGTCCTCCGATGCGCGTACGGCAAGCTGAACGATGAGCTGCTTCCCGAGGTGTGCATCGCGCTGCTCCCGATTGCAGAGCCATGGCAGGCGCCGCTCGCCGTGAGGTTCGGTGGGTTCAATGCGTGTCCCGACCCGGTCGAGGCCGCGCTCCATCACCGGGCTTGGGCGGAGAGGTGGGGCGCGGAGCCGGTGGGCATCACCGACGACACGCTGGAGTTCCTGGTGCGCCAGCCGCCTCGCACCGAGGTGGAGGCGCTCGAGGCGGCGCGCGCGCAGCTCGAGGTCGCGCCGGGAGACGGACCCATCAGGCCGAACGTGCTCGCGCGAGAGCTGCTGGGGGATCGCCACTGGTTCTTCTGGTGGGATTGAGGGGTCCCCGTCTCGTCGGTTAGGGTGACCACCTCATGAGTAACGCCAGCTCCGCTCTGCTGATCGATGAGTTCTTCGAGGCCGGTGACGACCGGTTCCTCGAGGAAGTGCTCAGGAGCGATTCGGACAAGAAGCTCAAGTCGCTGGCGGAGCGGTGGTACCGGGATGCCCGGCCGTTCGCCCGACGGATGCTGTGCGCGTACGTGGAGGACGGCTGTGACCATCCCGGTCACCGCGGCCTGGTGAAGGCGCTTTTCAAGCTGGCCGAGGCCGCCGGCGACGACGAGCTGATGGGCCACTTCCTCGTCGCCTTCGACCGGCTGGTGAAGCGCGAGCTGGTGAAGCGGTCGGGCTGGGATTGGCAGACGCGGCAGTCGTACAACGTGTGGGTCCTGCGCAATGACAGCACCGTTCCGGCGCGCGCGCGTCGACAGGGCTCGTACAGCGAACCGAAGCGCTCGACGGAGGGCTACATCCTCCACCAGCCGCTTCCGCGCTTCTCGCGCGTGACGCGTCAGTACCTACAGCGGAGAACCTGGCGGTACTTCCGGACCATCGGCCGGAAGGACCCAGCCCGCTATGGGCGGATCATCCGCGCCGCATTGGCGAAGTACGAAGACACGAACCTGACGAAGCCCGAGCGGATCATCGACGCGTGGGGGCTGATGCACGCGCTGTATCACGGGTCTTCGGTGCTGGTTCGCAAGCCGCGCGGCATCACCGTGGCCGAAGGGGCGAAGCTCGCCGAGCTCCGGCCCGCGCCGTATCTGCCGGAGGCCTGGCTGAACGTCCGGGATGAGCTGCTGACGCTGCTGCTCGAGGCGAAGAGCCGCACCGTGCGTTCCTTCGTCATCTCCACGCTCGAGGCCAGCTACGCGGACGAGCTCCGCGGGCTGGAGATCGCGCGCGTCCGGCAGCTCCTCGCCCACCCGCACGAGGAGGTCCAGTCGTTCGGGGTGAAGCTGCTGCAGACCGCCACGGGACTGGAGAGTCTGCCCATCAAGGCGTGGCTCGAGCTGCTCGAGCTCGACAACCCCATGGCGCTGCCGCTGCTGTGCGAGCTGGTGCAGAAGACGGTGTCACCGGACCGGCTCTCGCTGGACCAGTGCCTGGCGCTGGCGATGCAGCGCGCCGCGCCCGTGGCCGAGCTTGGCCTGCACTGGGCGAAGAAGAAGCCGATCCGGAGCGCGGACGATCTCCGGTACCTCGTGCGGCTCGCCCGTGCCGAGGCGCTGAACGTCCGCGCCGAGGCGATCGACTGGGTTTGCCAGCTCCTCCTGGTGGCCGACGACCCGAAGCCGGAGCTGGTCCGGGAGCTGCTCGACTCGCCTCACGCCGACGTGCGGCGGCACGCGCTGGCGCTGATGACGAAGGACCGGCGCTTCGGCGAGGACACGCTGCTCTGGGCTGCGATGGCGGAGAGCCCGTACGACGACATCCGCCAGGCGCTCTTGCGCGAGCTCGAGCCCCGCGAGAGGTCGTTTGCACCGCAGACCCTGCAGCACCTGTGGGCCACGGCGATCCTTTCGGTGCACCGGGGCGGAAGGGCGAAGCGTCAGATCGCGGATCAGCTCGCCGAGCGCATCATCCGTAAGCCCGCGGAGACGGACGTGCTGCTTCCGCTGCTCGGGTACGCGCTGCGCAGCATTCGCCTTTCCGAGCGGCGCTCCGCGCTGGCCTCCTTGTCGAAGGCGGCGTTCCGGCGGCCTGCGCTCCGCGAGGCGATCGCGCTGAAGCTCCCCGAGCTCAAGTTCATCGGTGACGAGGTGGCCTCGTGAAGTTCGACTTCAACTACCTCGGCCGGAGCGGCGTCATCGAGGTCCCGGGCGGATCGGCGTTGTCGTTCCAGCCGAACCTCGCGCGGCCGAAGGTCTTCTTCGACCAGCAGCTCAAGAACCCGATCCGCTTCCGCGAGGCGATCAGCGCGCTCCACGAAGTCGTGGTGGGCGACCTCAAGATCCGCCCGAAGGACAAGACCGCATACAAGGCATGGCTGGAGGAGGAGGCGCGTCAGGAGACCGAGCTCCGGAAGACCGTCTACGACAGCGCGAAGAAGGACGAGCTGGCGAAGCTGAGCCAGGAGCACGAGCCGCCGAACCTGCATTCTGACTTCCGGAAGATGCACCAGCTCTACTGGCGGACCCGGCGCGCGTGGGAGGACGACCTGGCGCGGAACGATCCCCAGCTCTTCCGTCACCTCGTCCCCTGCGATCCGGTGGTCACCGTCGCGCCGGACGTCGTGTACTTCGAGTGCTTCGCGAAGGACGAGTCGTCCTACGGCTGCCTCTACGTGGACCGCGGCGCCTTCGACGGGAGCGGTGAAGCCGGGCTCGGCACCACCAACGTCGACTACTCGCTCGCGCTGTACGAGCACTTCCAGACGCTGCGCACGTACCGGCCCACCCGGCTCCAGGTGGATCCCAGCGGGTTCGAGGTGGCGGTGAAGGGGCAGGCCAGCTACCGCGAGGAGAAGATCGATCTTCCGCCCTCATGGCTGCGCGGCTTCGGCCAGCTCCAGGCGGCCATGGGACTGCCGTCGCGGAAGGTGGAGCTGTCGGTCGATGCGGTCTACTCGATCCTCGCCTGGCTTCGGCGACACCGGGAGAAGACCGGGCCACGCTCGCTCCGCTTCCAGCTCACGCCCGGCGCCCCGGCGTCGGTGGTGCTCGAGCCATGGGGTCACACCATCGTCAGCCGCGGCCGGGCCTTCGAGGGCGCGCAGCCCGAGGAGATCAAGGTCTGGGGCCGGCGGCGGCTGATGGTGCTGGCGCGGGTGCTGCCGCTGGCCGAACGCGTCGAGGTCCAGCTCCTCGGCTCCGGCATGCCCAGCATCTGGACCGTCCACATGGGAGAGATGCGACTGGTGCTGGCGCTCTCCGGTTGGACCGCCAACGACTGGACCGGCGGCGCGGCGCTCGAGCTGCTCTCCGGAGCGCTCCAACCGGACACGCGGGCGGTGGACTTCCTCACGCAGCACCTGAAACGCGCGCAGCGCGCCACCCTCGCCGAGCTCGGCGTGCTGTCGGGCGCGTCGCGCGATGCGCTGCTCGGATCGCTGCACATGCTCTCGAAGCAGGGCCAGGTGGTCTACGACTTCGCCACCCAGAGCTACCGCTACCGCCAGGTCCTCCCGGTGGCGCTCTCCGAATCCGTGATCGGCCCGGAGCCCGAGGAGCTCACCCAGGGCCGCCGTCTCTTCCGCGATGGACGCGTGGAGGTGCTTCGCCAGGAGCAGCTCCCCAACGCGCGCCGGCTGGTGGTCGCAAGGCTGGCGGTGAATGGCTCGCGGCAGGGCGCCACCGAGTGCGAGGCCATCCTCGACGCGGACGGTGGGCTCACGAAGGCCCGCTGTGGTTGCACTCACTTCTTCAAGTTCCGGCTCAAGAAAGGGCCCTGCCGGCACCTGCTTGCGCTTCGACTTTCTGCTATGAACCCGAACGCCTTCTGACATCCAGCTTTCAAGGAGATCCCTCTCGCCCGAGCCCTTCATCCGCGGCGTTCCGCCGCGGTGGCGTTGTGACTCTCATTCGGCCCCACGCCCGATGTTCTTTCTGGAACTCAGGGTGCCGAACGGCCCTCACTGATCCGACCCTTCGGGTCCGGGCCGCACGGCACCCCGAGTTCCTCGGTTATCGGACGTGGTCCTGCATTTGAAGTCGGGCGACGAGGGGTCTCCTTGGAAGCTGGATGTCGCGAGGACACCGATGGCTGCATTCTGGGACCGCGTAAAAACCTTCTTCAGCGGCAGCGGTGACCCGCTTCAGGCGCAGGTACGGAACGCCATCCTCGCGCGCGTTGCGCAGGGCGAGACCTTCTCCACGCTGGGGCTGGCCACCGAGGTGGTGATGTCCGACGGGCGCTGGTCCGTGGAGGACATCCGCCGGGCGTGCCAGCTCGTCGACCAGAGCTTCGAGCAGAACCTTCTCGAGCCCTACGGTTACGCGCGGTCGAAGTCCGGCCCCGGCGGGCATCACGAGTACTTCCCCTCGAACGAACTCGCTGCCCGCCTCCAGGCCGCGGCGCGCGCCGGCGACAGCTCGCCTTCGGCGCGGAGCACTCCATCGGCTGTGCTCGCCTCTGCGCCGGTCGCGCCCGCTCGAGTGGTGCAGCGTGAGAACCCGTACCTCGCCAACGAGGAGATCCTCGGCCTCTCGGCGGAGGAGTTTCGCAAGCGCGCGCTGAAGATGCAGCCCTGGCGCAGCAACTGGGCCTGGCGCGGCGACATCATCCCGCCGCAGAGCGACGAGCACACCGCGCTGGTCGATCGCGGGCTCATCCTCCGCGGCTACTTCACGCAGGAGCAGCTCGCGGACATCCACCGCGTCGGCGATCTGTGGCTGAAGCACCGGGAGGCGGCGAACCTCGTCGGCGCCCTGGCCGCGAAGACCGCCGACGAGGCCGTCCAGCAGCGACGTGAGGAGCGCCGGAAGAAGAAGGCGGAGAAGGCGCGGCTCGCCGCGGAGAAGGCGAAGCAGCGCGCCGAGGAGATCGCGCGTCGAAAGGCCGAGGACATCGTGTACCTCGGCCGAGGCGTCTCCAGCGGGCTGGCAGATCGCCGCTCGAACGTGGAGGCATTGGAGGCGTCGAAGCTGCCGGTGTTGTCCACGCCGGCCGACGTGGCGAAGGCGCTCGGGCTGACCATTCCGCAGCTGCGCTGGTTGTGCTTCCACACCGACGCCGCCGAGAAGACCCACTATCACTACTTCGAGATCGCCAAGCGCTCCGGAGGGAAGCGGCTGCTGTCCGCGCCGCAGCCCACGCTCAAGCGCGTCCAGAGCTGGATCCTCGAGAACCTCCTCGACAAGCTCCCCACCGAGCTCCCCGCGCACGGCTTCATCAAGGGCCGCTCCACGGTGAGCAACGCCGCCGCGCACCTTGGCCGGGACGTGGTGGTGAACCTGGACCTGAAGGACTTCTTCCCCAGCATCACCTTCCCGCGGGTGAAGGGCGTGTTCCGGCGGCTCGGCTATTCACCGGCCGCGTCCACCGTGCTGGCGCTGCTGTGCACCGAGTCGCCGCGGCGGCAGGTGGAGTACGACGGGAAGAAGTACTGGGTCGCGGTGGGCCCGCGGGCGCTGCCGCAGGGCGCGTGCACCAGCCCCGCACTGTCGAACCAGATCTCGCGGAAGCTCGACCGTCGCCTGCGCGGGCGAATGGCGAAGCTGGGCTGGGAGTACACCCGCTACGCGGATGACCTCACCTTCTCCGCGCCCGCCGGGAAGCGCGCCGAGATCCCCTGGGTGCAGGCCGTGGCGCGGCACCTCTCGGACGAGGAGGGCTTCGCGCTGAACCCGAAGAAGGGGCGGGTGCAGCGGGTGGCGCGTCGTCAGACCGTGACCGGCATCGTGGTGAACCAGAAGCTGAGCGTGCCGCGCGAGCAGGTGCGTCGTATCCGCGCCATCCTCCACCAGGCGAAGAAGACCGGGCTCGAGGCGCAGAATCGGGAGAACAGGCCCAACTTCGAGGCCTGGCTCCACGGGATGATCGCCTACGTGTGCATGGTGGACCGCGAGAAGGGTGTGAAGCTCCTCGCGGAGTTCGAGGCGCTCCGCACGCGCCCGACGAAGGCCATCGGCTGAGCGCTCGAGCGTCCGTCGTGCAAACCGGCGCAGGCCTGATGAACTTCTCGTCATGAGCCCCCGGATGCGCGCAGCCGTCCTGCACAAGCCCGGTGAACCGCTGCGACTCGAGCAGCGCGACGTCCCGGCACCTGGTCCGGGTCAGGTGCTCCTTCGCGTGCACGCCTGCGCGGTCTGCCGAACCGATCTGCACGTCGTCGACGGAGAGCTCCCCGACCCGAAGCTGCCGCTCGTCCCCGGTCACGAGATCGTCGGCACGGTCGAGGCTTTGGGCAAAGGTGTGGCGAACTTCGAGCAGGGACAGCGGCTCGGGGTTCCGTGGCTCGGATGGACCTGTGGGCACTGCCGCTACTGCCAACGTGGACAGGAGAACCTGTGCGAGAACGCGCGGTTCACCGGGTACCAGCTCGACGGCGGTTACGCCGAGTTCGCGGTCGCCGATCATCGCTACTGCTTCCCCATCCCTGAAGCGTTCGACGATCACCACGCCGCGCCGCTCCTCTGTGCCGGCTTGATCGGCTACCGCAGCCTTCGCATGGCGGGCGACGCGGAGCGACTCGGTCTGTACGGGTTCGGTGCAGCCGCCCACATCCTCATCCAGGTCGCCCGCCATCAGGGCCGGCGCGTCTTCGCCTTCACCCGTCCAGGCGACCTCCAGGCCCAGTCCTTCGCGAGGCGGCTGGGCGCCGAGTGGGCCGGTGGCTCCGACGAGTTGCCGCCCGAGCCACTCGACGCGGCGATCATCTTTGCTCCGGTCGGGAGCCTGGTCCCGGCCGCGCTTGCCTCGGTGGATCGCGGCGGAACCGTGGTGTGCGGAGGAATCCACATGAGCGACGTACCGTCTTTTCCGTACGCGCTGTTGTGGGGAGAGCGCGTGGTGCGCTCGGTGGCGAACCTCACCCGGCGCGACGGCGACGAGTTCCTGACGATCGCCTCTCAAATTCCGGTGAAGACCGAGGTGCACGTGTTCCCGCTCGAACAGGCCAACGATGCACTGCATGCGTTGCGCACGGGAGCGATCCAGGGCGCGGCAGTGCTCGATCCCCGGCGGGCCGCCGACGCGGTCCCTCCCGGCACTCGAACGGGCAGCGGGCAGGCGGACGTGACGAGCTAGGTCACTTCATCCGCTCCGACGCCAACACCGCAGCGCCGTCCGAGATTTCCAGCCGCGGTTTCAGGACAGCCGCCGTGGTGGCAGATCCGGCGCCTTGATCGTCGGTGCGTTCGGGCGCACCGTGGATCTGCTTTGAACTCCAAGCGCCCATCCGATGAAGAAGTGGCCGGCGAAAAAG
>JBAWAM010000281.1:0-5419 GCA_049589315.1 Myxococcaceae bacterium | reverse complement strand
ACGGTGCTCGCGGCGGTGCTGCAGATCCTCCACGACAAGCGGAAGGCCCGCGGAGAGCTGCCGACGACTGCTGGAGAGAACGCACCTCAGCAGGACGTGAACGCGGCGTAAGCGCACGACTCGCACAAAGGGAAGCCGGGCTGCGAACGCGGCTCGGCGTTCTGCTGCCTGCATTGGGGCCAGGTCCTCGAGGCCGTAGTGATGGAGTTTCCCGGGACTGCCCCGACGAGCCCCACGCGTGCGCCTATGCCGGTGTCTCGCGCGAAGAAAGCACGGCTGGAAAACCGGATCCCGCACGCGCGAACGGGCTCTACCGACAGGCAGTCAGCGACCGCGGCCTCGCTTCTTCCCGCCAGATTCCGGCGGCGACCCCAGACATGCGACGAGCTCGCGCAGTCCTTTGGCGATCTCGGCGCCTGTGGGTGCCGACTCGGGATCGTTCAGCCACTGCATCATGAGTCCCGAGATGAGGGCCATCTGTACCGAGCCCATACTTCGGACCATGTCGGCAGGCACCTCGGACTCTTCAACCCCCTTCAGCGACGCGACCATGCCACGGCGGCCCTCCTGCTGACCGGCGGCGAGCTGCTTGCGGATCTCCTCCGAATGTTCGCCCTGCACGAACGCCTGGACGCTGGCGAGCCACAGCTTCCGCTGCGCGGTGAAGGTCTCGATCATCCGGTCCCAGGAGTCCTCGAATCGGCGCTGCCCGACCACTCCGGTCGTGGCGGACTCCGCCAGCACCGGGCCGAGCGCCTTCGCTCCCCATTCCTCAAGCGCCTCGAGCAGGGCCGCGGTGAGCAGCTCTTCCCGCGAACCGAAGTGGTAGCCGATAGCGGCCATGCTCACTCCCCCCGCGGCGGTGGTGATGTCGCGAACCGTGATGCGGTCGTAGCCCTTCTCGAGCAGGCACCGTTTCGCTCCGGACAGCAGGTCCTCACGATTTCCCATGGGACGCCATCGTAGCCGAGAGGCTGATGCTTTCGTCTTAGGCGATCGTCTTGCGCATTTGCCCAAATCGATTCAGTCTCTTGCGCCGAAGTGACCGAACGCTGGGGTCCTGCCCCGGCAAAAGGGGGAGGCCTCATGAAGAACACGCGTGTCTTGATCTCCGGCGCGAGCATTGCCGGACCCGCCCTCGCCTGGTGGCTCAACCGCTACGGATTCGAGACCACGGTCGTCGAGCGCGCCCCGACGCTTCGCGAAGGCGGCTTTGCGGTGGACTTTCGCGGCAGCGTCCATCTGGAAGTGCTCCAGCGGATGGGAATCCTCGAGGAGGTGCGCCGGCGCCAGACTCACATGGGGGGCATGTCGTTCATCGACGTGGATGGCAACGTTCAGGCGAGCCTGCCCTCCTGGTTCACCGGCGGGGACGTGGAGATCCTGCGCGGCGACCTGAGCCGCATCCTCTACGAGCGCACGCGGACGACCTCCGAGTACGTCTTCGGCGACTCCATCACTTCGCTCGTCGAGACCCCGGGGGGAGTGGAGGTCACCTTCGAACGCGGAGGGTCCCGCACGTTCGATCTGGCGGTGGGCGCCGACGGCCTTCACTCGAACGTGCGGCGGTTGGTGTTCGGAGACGAGTCGCAGTTCCTCAAGTTCGGCGGCTACTACGTGGCTGGCGGGTTCAACGTTCCCAACCATCTCGGGTTGGACCGGCGGGTGGTCGACTACGGAGTCCCGGGCAAGAGCCTCTCACTTGGCAGCTACGACGATCCGAAGCTGGCTCAACCGCTGTTCGTGTTTGCGTCCGAGCCACTCGAGTACGACCGGCGCGACGTGGAGCAGCAGAAACGGATCCTCGCAGACACCTACGCCGGCGTCGGCTGGGAGGTGCCCCGCGTGCTCGAGGCGCTCCGCGACGCGCGTTCGTTGTACTTCGACTCGATCAGCCAGATTCACATGGACCGTGTGATCAAGGGGCGAGTGGCCCTGCTCGGCGACGCCGGCTTCGGGGCCACGATGGGAGGCCTCGGGACGGGCCTCGCGGTCGTAGGCGCCTACGTGCTGGCGGGTGAGTTGGCAGCGGCGGGCGGAGACCACCAGGTCGGCTTCGCCAGGTACCAGGCCGGGTTTTCGTCCTACGCCAGGGGATGTCAGAAGCTCGCCAACGGCGCAGGAGCGTTCCTCGCCCCGAGAACCGAACGAGACATCCGCCGCAGAAACCGGGCCTATCGCGTGCTCGCTTCGAGGCCGCTCGCGGGGCTGCTCAACTGGATGACGACCAGGGCCGCGCGCGCGATCACCCTGAGGGACTACGCGCCTCCTGCCTCCGCGTGAGGGGGTCGCTCGAAGCGCTCCAACTCCGCCAGGGCACGTGGGTCGATGCGGGAACATGGCAAGGCAACGCTAAAGCGCGTGTTCCCCCGTTCGAGGCAATCGAGTTGGAGCTCGTGGCGCTCTGGATCGATGACGAACCTGACTGGCGATAGGCCGGGCGGCAAGGAACGCCTGGTCCAGCCACTTCTCGGCATCGTCAGCGCGTACCCTGGAGTGATCGTGATGGACCATGGCCATCGCGTTGAGCCTTCCACCGGGGCTCAGGCCTCGACCGGGGGAGGCACCCGCCGCGCGGTGAGCGTCGCGCCCGCGGACGCGGAGCTGACGCAGGCCACGGCCAGCCACTGAACGGCGGAGAGCTCTTCGCCCAGGATCAACAACCCCATCAGCGCGGCCGATGCTGGCTCCAGGCTCATCAGGATTCCGAAGGTCCGGCTCGGCAGGGCCCGAAGCGCCCTCATCTCCAGGCTGTACGGCAGCGCGCTGGAGAGGACTGCTACGGCGAGCCCCGTCGCCAGCACCGAGGGGCTCAAGGGCGCACCGACGAGATCCGACAGGGTGAAGGGGAGCACGGTGAGCGCCGCGAAGGTCATCCCGACGGAGACGGCCTGCCCCTGTGAGAGCTGGCGCGAGACGCGCCCTCCCAGGAGGATGTAGGCAGCCCAGAATGCCCCCGCGAGCACCGCCAACAGGACGCCCCGGAGATCGAGGGCGTCGGCGCTCGGGCTCCAGGGAGAGAGCAGCGCGATCCCCACTGCCGCGAGCCCCACCCACAGAAAATCCGCCAGGCGCCGCGAGCCGAGCACCGCGACCCCGAGCGGCCCGAGGAACTCCAGGGTCACCGCCAGTCCCAGCGGAATGCGGGCGATCGCCAGGTAGAAGCAGAGATTCATTGCCCCCAGCGCCACGCCATATGGAAGCACGGCGAGCCACTGCGCTCGCTCGAAGCGCCAGACGGGCGGGCGGATCACCGCGAGCATCAGCAGTGCCGCGAGAGTGATCCGCAGTCCTGCGGTGCCGGCAGCGCCGAGGACCGGGAAGAGTCCCTTCGCCAGCGAGGCGCCGCCGGTGATGCACACCACGGCGACCAGCACTGCCGGTACCGGAGGAAGTCTGACGGGCACGCGGGCGCCCGGAGCCGCGGTCATTTCCGTGTCATATGAGGCGCCCGCAGCCACGGGTCAAGCCACCCGGTTCGCTGCAACCGCCGATGAGCGGGTCGACCAACGGCATCGAGCAGCAGGGCCAGCGCTCCATCCATGTGAGGTTCCACTCGTACTCCATGCTGCTGTTTGCGCCCGGAGACACCTGCTCGAGCGGGTTCAGCGGCGTACTCCACTACGCGTGGACCCTGATTGGCCGATCCACGTTGGTCACGTTGGTGCCGCTGGGTGAGGTGCCTCTGGGTCCTCCTCAGAGACCTGCCTGGTCGGCTGTGTCCTCCGGGATGGTGTTATGTTTTTTTCAGTGGGCGCGAACAGATCTGAGACGTCATTGACACTGCTTCGTCCAGGCCGCGTTTCCCTGGTCGTGCTTCTCTGCCTGATGATCCTCGGCCCATCTCAGGGTGCGGGACGCGAGCTGCACCCGGCCCTGGAGGCCGCGCTCCGTTCGCCCGAACTGAGCGTCGCGCGAGGCTCCGGACTTGCTGGCCGCGACTATGAAGGCCACATCAGCACAGCGGACGGCGCCGTTCGGATTCGCCGGGCCGACGCGCCGGAGGTTCAGCTCGTCCCGGTCCGGAATCCGCTCGACCCCGGCGGCGGCTTCCACCGGAGCGGTTCGGTCCTGGTGCCCGCTGCCGACCGGGACGCCGCGGTGTCCCTCAGCCTTCTGCCCAACGGGTTGAAGGAGGACATCGTCCTGACCCGGAGCCGCGGTGACGCGCTCACCTTCGAGTGGGAGCTCCGGCTCGGAGACGGGCTGCGCGCCGAGCGTGATGGGCTGGGGAACGTGGAGGTGCTCCACGCGGGGCGCCCCGCCTATCGGATCCCCGCTCCCGTGGTGATCCAGGCGGATGGCACCCAGGTTCCCGGCGCGGCCCGGTTCGAACTTCGCGGTGAGCGCCTCCTCCTCCACACCCGTGGGCTCGACGGGCTCCAGTATCCGATCAACATCGACCCGAGCCTGGAGATCACGGACTTCGTCCCGGGTGGCAACGACGAGGGTGGCGTGGGCTTCGAGAATGGCCGCGTGGTCCGGTCCCGGAGTGCGCGCGGAGTAGGCGCGTGGAGTTCGACCGGCGCACTGCCCGAGCCGCGATCCGGTCACTGCAGCGTCGGGTACGGCGGGCGCCTGTACGTACTGGGCGGACAGAACTCCGGCCCCATGCGCGAGGTCTACGTCGCGCCCATCTCGACCTCGGGCGCGGTGGGACCGTTCGTCGCCACCACCCCCCTCCCCTCCGGGCGAGAGTCCCTCGGGTGTGCCGCGTACGACGGCTTCCTCTACGCGGTTGGCGGGCGCACCTCAGCGGCTGTCTCCGCCGAGGTCCTCGTCGCGACCGTCCAGTCCGACGGATCCGTGGGCGCGTGGCAGTCGGTCGCGCCGCTGCCGTCAGCTCGACATGCGCAGGGTGTCGTCGCGCATCGCGGACACCTGTACGTCGTCGGTGGGTCCGACGGGGCGCTGCGGTCGGAGGTGTTCGTGTCGCAGCTTCGGGCGGACGGAACCCTGGAGTCCTGGCGCTCTCTTCCTCTACTGCCCCGTGTCCTCGAGGGTGCTGTGGTCTCCGCGTATCAGGGACGTCTCTACGTGGCGGGCGGGAGCGACGGCACGAGCTGCAGGACCGAGGTGCTCATTGCTGAGACAGGGGCTGACGGCAGCATCATCGGCTGGCGTGCGAGCACCTCTCCCCTCCTCGCCGACGCCTCGACCGGAGGTTGTCGTTCGGCCGGCGTGGCGTATCGGGGACACCTGTACGTGGCCGGCGGCTCGAGCGCGCCGTCCGGCCCTTCGCTGCCCGGCGTCCAGGTGGCGCCGATCCTGGAGAACGGTGACCTGGGTGCGTTCGCCACTTCGACAGCGCTCGCCAGAGGCCGCCGCTCGCACTCCGTGGTGGGTCACGGCGATCACCTCGTCGCGATCGGCGGCGCCGATGATGGCACCGTCCTCGCCGACGTCGGCGTCGCCCCCC
>JBAWAM010000280.1:0-2392 GCA_049589315.1 Myxococcaceae bacterium | reverse complement strand
GATCCCTTTCTGTCCGGCGTTGATGTCGACGCCATGGCAGTCGAGGCCATCGACGCAGTCGAGCCATGTCCAGCACGCGCCTCCGGTCGCATTCCGGGCGGCACACGTCCCCGGGCCCGCGTACGTGTTGGAGTCGCAGCTGAAATCGAACTTGCATAGGCCGATGCAAGGCTCGCCCAGGACAGGATGCTGCTGGCACGTCCCCCCATTGCCACAGAACAGGTAGACGGAACACTCGAGACTCGAGGTGCAGTGCGCCCCCTCGAGCTTGAGCGGCGCGCACGTCCCCTGGGCGCAGTACAGATCAGCGGCACAGTCCCACTTATCGCCACAGCTCTCCCCGACTTCGGCGAACGGCTGGCAGGTCGAATCCGAAGCGAGACGGAGCCCCACCTGGCACATGGCCGCCGACGGTGCCGGTTCTCCCAACCCGAACCTGGGAGTGCAGATCCCCGGACAGGTGGCGGAGTCATCACAGAAATCGGAGGCCGCGCACTCAAGCCAGGAGAGGCACCGTTCTCCTGCGACCTGGGTTCCTCGAAGCGCCGCAGCACACGACGCCACATCCGTCACGGAGACAGCGCGGGTATCGCACGACAGTGACTCCAATTCGGCGAAGCACGACGGCACGCCCGCCTCATCGATGACCACGCGGCTCAACTCCAGCGCCCGGTCCAGCGGCGAAACGAAGTTCTCGAACCATTTGGGCGAGGTCTGGTGTCCCTGGCATGCACCAGCATCCTGGTAAGCCCCGCACCTTGCTTCACGCCGGCAGAGCGCCTCGATGAACCCGTTCGCAAAGTCTACGGCCGACATCCGAGGTCCGCCGTCCGGCATGCCTTCGTGCGTGGGTCCCGCATCCACCGTCCCACCCGCATCCGCAACGCCCGGGGGAAGGTGACATGCGTCCGGCTCGCCTGCGTCCACGATTCCCGCATTCATCGTGTCGCCGGCATCCAGATCAACCGGGTGCGAGTCACCGGAGTCCGGCGCTCCCGGAGCCAGCGCTCCGGCGTCGTGCGTGCAGTCGACGTCGCACGGCGGATCCGCTGGTGGATGTGCACCGCAGCCGACGGCTCCTGTCGACAACGCGAGCATCACGATTGTCGAAGTGAGCACCAGCGTTCTGGCTACTCGCATCTTCCGCCTCCGAAGGACCGGAAGTCTGCCACGCCATCGGGACCGCGGCTGGTTTTCGAGTTCGACACCTCGGTGAAGAACAGCGCCACTCCGGGCAATGAGCGAGACACTTCGACTCAGCTCGACCGCGATCGGCTTCGCGGCCGGCATCGTGCTGATCGGCTGCGCGACGGGACCATGGCAGGTCCGGTGTCCACGCGAGTTGGACGCACCCGGGTGATGCCTGGAGGGGCCCTGTAATCAATTCATCGGTGGTCAAGGACTGAAGGAGAGCGGGCGTTCGAGTGCGCATCATCCACTTCATCGCGGATGGGTCGGGACAGGGCGCCGGCAGGAAGCCACGAGGCTTCGGTCTGGCCTGTCAGGTCCCCCTGGGACGAGCCGCGATCTTCCGGATCGTGTCCCACGTCCGGGTGGTGACGTCCTGCCCGAAGGTCCTCTCGATGAGCGACATGAACACCGGCCCCTGGGGACTCGGCACGTAGGCGGTGAAGACCTCCCGACCCACGACGGACAGGATGCGTGCTCCATCCAGCTCGATCGGCAGCGTGGGAACTGCGCTCGGTCCCTCTCGCAGGAACGTGACGACGCGCTTCGAGTCCGTCGCGGTCGGAAGCGCTGCCCACGGATCCGCTTCGAGCAGCTCACGCAGCATGTCGACCGGTCGCACGATGGTGGAGAACGTCCGGCCGAGGTGGGCGCGCATCGCGGCCTCAGCCTTCCGCTCGAGCGACGATTCCGAAGCGGCGCGCGCTTCGAAGACCACGTTCCCACTGGAGAGGACCGTCTTCACGTCGGTGAAGCCGGCCTTCTCGAACGCCTTCTTCAGTTCCGGCATCTTCGCGTTCATGGGGCTCACGCCCCGGAGGAGTGCTGCGTAGCGCGGCATCGGGCCAGCGTACTCCCGTTTGCAGCACCGACCCGGCCATGCGGAGTGTGAGCCCCGAACGGCCCCCACTTCGAACCGCCCTGCCAGCGAAGACATCACGATGATGGAGCCCGCGAGAGGGTGGGCGTTCTTGCGTGGCAGGTATGTACGTCGCCGTTCATCCGCACTGACGGGGAAGCAGCCCGGCAGGCAAGCGGTGCCGCCGCACATCCAGTTCTGAGCCGCTCCCCCGGCGTCCGCGACGCCTTGGACGATGGGAGCGCACTGCCCCTGTGCTGAACGAGGATCTGCTC
Source organism: Myxococcaceae bacterium (assembly GCA_049589315.1). Taxonomy (GTDB): domain Bacteria; phylum Myxococcota; class Myxococcia; order Myxococcales; family Myxococcaceae; genus JBAWAM01. Next base: position 70 of record JBAWAM010000280.1, on the reverse strand, counting down.
GAGGAGGCTGTGGCCTTGTACCGCCGAGCACGAAAAGCGGGGAGAACGATTCGCTCTTCTTCACCTTGAC
>JBAWAM010000279.1:0-2298 GCA_049589315.1 Myxococcaceae bacterium | reverse complement strand
CGTAGAAAGCTGTTCGGTCGACCGACCAAATCGAGCGTTCTCGTGCCCGCGTAACCCGCCGATCTGACGCGTGTGTCTCCGCTGAGAGACCAACGGAAACTGGTCTCCCGACCCGTTTTCCAGAGATGCGTCGTCGAAAATGTCGAGACGTTTCCGCAAGTTGGAAGGCGGCGTGTGGGGGGGCATTTCGGTCGGTCGACCGACAACTACTCCCGGCCCCCGACGAGCCAGCATCCGGTACTCCTGCGTCGCTCGAGGGGGGACGTTCGCATCGAAGGCAAGCGCCCTACCCTGCGCGGGCACGCACGCTCGCCACCTGACGTCTCTTTCTCCGTAGCGGGGACTGTGTGCAGCACCCGCGCTGTTCCGGACCCACCTGCCATGACGCTCTCACGTGGCGTTCCTTCGGCAGGCGCGAGGCCACTCCGCACGTCGCCCCTCACGCAGTCGGGGCGGGGAGGAGCCAGGCACGCGACATCGTCCACAGCGCCACCGAGCGCGGAGCACGAAGTCGGCTCCGAAGCAGGGAGGCGCCACACAGTTGGGAGTCCTGATTTGAAGCGAGCTGCAATTTTTCTGAGCGTCGCCCTGTCCGTGTCCGCAGTGACGGCCGCAAGTGCGGCAACGGCCCCACCGCCCAGTGCTGGTCGCTCGGTGGTCACCACCCAATGGGGAATCGTGGCAGCCAGCCAGCCTCTTGCCGCCCGCGCAGGGGTCGAGCTCCTCGAGCGTGGCGGCAACGCGGTCGACGCAGCCATTGCAGCCAACGCGGCCATCGGGCTGATGGAGCCCACCGGCAACGGCATTGGCGGCGACCTCTTCGCCATCGTCTACGAGGCCAGCACCGGCAAGCTCTACGGCCTCAATGCCAGCGGCTGGTCGCCGGCGGGCACGAGTGCGGAGCTCCTCAAGGCCCGAGGCGAAACCCAGATGCCACAGAGGGGCATCCACGCGGTGACGGTGCCGGGTGCGGTGGCCGGCTGGGATGCCTTGCGCTCTCGCTTCGGAACGAAGGCGTTCTCGGAGCTGCTCGCGCCGGCGATCTACTACGCCGAGAATGGCTTCCCGGTCAGCGAGATCATCGCGGGACACTGGGCGGGCGCTGCAAAGTTGCTCGCCGCGCACCCGAATTCGGCGCAGACGTTCCTCCCCGGAGGTCGCACACCCTCGGCCGGCGAGGTGTTCCGCAACCCGGACCTCGCAACCTCACTGCGCCAGATCGCCCGTGACGGCCGGGACGGCTTCTACAAGGGGAGCGTCGCGACGGCGATGCTGCAGATCTCCGACGAGCAGGGTGGCACCCTCAGCGCCGCGGATCTCTCCGAGTACCAGCCTGAGTGGGTCGAGCCGATCCAGACGACCTACCGCGGCTGGACTGTCACGGAGCTTCCCCCGAACGGCACCGGGATCGCGGCGCTGATGATGTTGAACATCATGGAGCAGTTCCCGCTCGGCGAGTGGGGCGTGCACAGCACGAAGACGATGCACACGATGATCGAGGCCAAGAAGCTCGCGTTCGCGGACCTCGTCCGGTACATCGGCGACCCCCGCTTCTCGCAGCTCCCCGTCTCCGAGCTCCTCTCCAGGACCCACGCTCAGAAGCAGGCGCAGCGCATCGACCCCACCCGGGCGGCGTGCAACGTCGAGCCGTCTCGACTCGAGGGATTCACCAACTCCCTGGGCCGGGACACCATCTACCTCAGCGTCGTGGACAAGGACGGGAACATGGTGTCGCTGATCCAGAGCAACTACGCCGGGTTCGGGTCGGGCCTGGTCCCGCCGGGCACCGGGTTCATGTTGCACAACCGCGGTGGGCTCTTCACGCTCGAGGACAACCACCCGAACACGCTCGCTCCGCGCAAGCGCCCGTTGCACACCATCATTCCCGGGTTCATGGAGAAGGACGGCGTCCGCATCGCCTTCGGCATCCAGGGCGGCTTCAACCAGCCGCAGGCGCACGCCCAGTTCGTCGCGAACATCGCGGACCACGGGATGAACGTGCAGCAGGCGCTGGAGTCAGGCCGCTTCACCAAGAAGAACTTCGAGGGCTGTGACGTGGACATCGAGGCGTCGGTTCCCGAAGCCACGCGGCAGGAGCTCACCTCGTTGGGACACCTGCTCAAGGTGTTCCCCGCCTGGAGCACCAACTTCGGCAACGGCCAGGCGGTGATGAGTGACCGAGCCGGCGTGCACTTCGGTGGTTCGGATCCCCGCAACGATGGCGCGTCGATTCCCCAGATGCCTCCCGTCTTTGCTGATGGGCGGTGATGTTCCCTGCCCCCCGCGCATCGAGTCGAA